>CAZOQP010000001.1:0-216343 GCA_964582295.1 uncultured Candidatus Saccharibacteria bacterium | reverse complement strand
GAAATGTTTTACTTCCCAGGGTGCGCATGCAGGCGTCTAGTCCTGCATTACAGCCGAAGCTGTAGGGTTCCCCCATTCGGAGATCTCCGGATCAAAGGTTGCTAGGCACCTCCCCGAAGCTTATCGCAGCCATGCTACGTCCTTCATCGCCTTTCAGAGTCTAGGCATCCACCATATGCTCTTAAATTTCCCATTAGGAAATTTAAAAACCCACAACCTCATAAAACGCCGCATGCGTTTTCTTGGTCGCGTACCCCCGCAAGTTTTTTACAAAACTTGCGGGGGACTTTTCTAACATGTTCTGTGTTCCGAAATGGTTTAACATCTCAAAACACTTTTCTTTCCTGCTGGCCGTTTTCGCCCTTCGAGTCTGAGACTCTCAGGACGAAAACGGCCGTTCAAACGATTTGACCTTAATATTTAGTTGTCAAAGATCGCCCTATGTGTTTCTTCCCCACTCTTTTATAAAACGAAAGTCGTCCGCCTCTCGGCGGACGACTTCGGCATAAAGCGCCAAATGGCGGACTATGTCCGAAGTCGTTTTAAGGTATTAAATGAAGTAAACATAGAGACAACGAGTATTCTACTTATATACAAATAGGTGTCAAACGCAAAGCGGCCCAGGATATGAGTATATCCTGTGAACACCGGAAATGGCTAAACAAAGCCAATTAAATGGCCCCGAGGCGGCGCGGCAAACGCTTGCCTTTGCACCTTATTTCTTTTTATGTAGTATCGCCCCTAGAACAGGCCTTTTACACATCCTTTCAGGAGCTAAAAATGAGCGGGCGCAACTTCCGTAAATTGATCGAAGCAAGATGGGCAGCCAACAAATTCGTCTGTGTCGGTCTCGATAGCGAGTACGTAAAAATCCCCGAGTTCTTGAGCGTGGATAGCGTTAACGTTGAAAACACCCTCGTCGGATTCAACTGCACGATCATTAACGCGACAGATGACCTGGTCTGTGCATTCAAACTAAATATCGCATTCTACGAAGCGTGGGGTGACGAAGGATTGCGTGCACTGAAAAGAACTATCGCTCACATCCAAAGAATAGCGCCGGACGTTCCGGTAATTCTGGATTTCAAGCGTGCCGATATCGGTAACACCAATACCGGCTATGTGCAGCTTGCGTTCGAGTATTTGAAAGCCGATGCAATTACTGTTCATCCCTATCTAGGTGGAGAAGCGCTTCAGCCGTTTTTGGATTGCAAAGACAAAGGAATTTTCGTTCTTTGTCGCACTTCAAATCCGGGCGCAGGGGAGCTTCAGGATATAACAGTGCCAGTTAGTGGCGATGAAGTTGAACATTTCACAAAAGCCCAAGTTCAAATGGGTTGGAATGTGGTTTCCGGCATGAATACTGACTTGTATCTTCACCTTGGCTACCAAGTTTCAAAGCACTGGAACAAAAATGGAAACTGCGGCGTCGTAGTAGGTGCAACATATCCCGAAGAGCTGGACCGAGTGCGTAGGATCGTAGGCGACATGCCAATCCTCATTCCAGGAATAGGTGCACAGGGCGGAGATTTGGAAAAAACCATTTCTGCAGGAAAAGACAGCCGCAGCAAGGGAATGATCATCAATTCCTCACGCGGTATCATCTTTGCTTCAGACGATACAGACTTTGCCGAAGCCGCCCGTCGTGAGACGGAAAAACTTCACGACGCCATCAACCTTCAACTGTGGAGCACCAATGAACCCAAATGACCGTTTCCTGACCTACGCCATCAAAATTGGCGCAATCGAGTTCATCAGGGAAGGGCGGCCATTGAAAAGTGGGAGGATTTCCCCCTACTTCTTCAACTCCGGCCTATTCAAAACAGGCGCCTCGCTTCTTGAATTGGCCAACGCCTATGCCGCGGTAGCCAGGCACAATTTCCAGTTCGAGGTTGTCTATGGCCCGGCCTACAAAGGCATCCCTCTTGCGGCCATCGTCGCCATGGCAATAGGCGGAGATGTTGAATACGCCTACAATCGCAAGGAGGTGAAGGATCACGGAGAGGGCGGCCTTATTGTCGGTGCCTCACTCAGAGACAAGAGAGTCCTCATCGTCGACGATGTAATGACCTCAGGAAGTTCTTCGAAACAGGCGGTTGAGATAATCCAAGCTCATGGTGGCATTATCGCCGGATGCGTAATTGCCTTCGACAGGCAGGAACGCGGCGTGGATACGCAATTGTCGGCTGTTCAGGAATTCCAAAAGAACCACGACATTCCTGTCCACGCAGTGGCAACTCTTGACGACCTCTTAAGCTTGCTCAAACAGGAGCCTGGCGAAACAGAAGAGACCATCCATCAGATTGAGGAATACCGCTCGAAATACGGAGTCTAGATTTCACAGTTCATCAGACAATCGCCCAAGCAAATGCTTGGGCGATTTCTTTTTGATTTTCTATTCTAATGTTCTTAAGAATATTAGAATAGAAAATTTAAATACTACGCTGGATATTCCCTTATCTCATCAGCACCGTGCTTCATAAAGATATCTCGCGCACTCACAGAATTTTCTGTTTTTGCTGTTACTAAAATACCACCTAGCTTCACCTTTTCTTCATAAACTTTTGCCTCATCTTCTTTGATACCAAGACCAATGAGCGCCCCCACCAATCCGCCGGCCGCAAGGCCTGTCATTGCGCCTGCCGCTGTAGTAGCCACGGCGCCAGTGAGACCTAGTGCTGCTGCCAAAGGCCCCGCTACAAAAAGCGTTCCGAGACCAGGCAGAACTCCGTTCGCAACAGCCAGGCCCGCAAGAGCCCCCACCACCACACCGGTAGTTGCCCCACTTGCCGCACCAGCACCGGCTTTGTTACCGCTTCCTTCTTCTCTTATGATCTTCCCTTCCGAGCTATAAACATATGAAATGTCCGCATCTGCGACCCCAAAATCACGCAAATCTTTTATAGCCATTTCCGCATGGTCTCTGCTATCAAACACACCTACAAGAGTCGTTTTCATGAGTTTGGTTTTAATGATTTCTAATACGCTTTATGAGACGAATTCGTGAGCTAATCTTTACTAAAGTAAAAGGGCGGCGCCATTGTGGCGCCGCCCTTATTTTGGAACACGTTTTCATGTATTTATCTGCTCCACTATTTTTCTCACCCTCCACGGGCGCAAGAAAGCTATGGAACCAAGCGACACCGAATCTGCTCCGGCATCTAGTACCGAATAAGCGTCACGAAGAGACAATATTCCGCCCCCTCCGTTCAAATGCGTTTTTACTCCCGCCTTTCTTGCATCTTTTATCCACCGCAAGAGAAGAGGTAAAAGCGGTCGGCCGGAAAGGCCTCCTCCCTTCAGATGTTCAAGCGGCGAAACATTTGTACCGAAAATTTCTTGCGAATCAATTCCTGCATCCTTTAGCTGGCCCCACGGAATAGTGTTTGACACACAAATTCCGTCGCAAACCTGGCGTTTACTTATGCGAGCCGCTGCTTCAACGGAGAGCATGACATTGAACTTCGGTATAATCGGAACAGCAAGAGAATACGCGATGCCGAGACCCTCTTCCACTTCGTCCACCAATTCTTTCGTGTGCAGGCCAACGTTCGGACATGAATAGTTGATCTGCAAACCAAAGCGAGAATTGAAGTGCGACATGAAGAATTTGAGCATAGTCACAAATTCTCGTAACTCTTCAATCCTGTGCTGTGGAGTGGAGGCCACGGACATGAAAGAAAGGAAGAATGGCTTTCTGAGACTTTGCCATCTTCCAGTCTCAAAAAGAGCTTTCGCTCCCGGTCCGCTAAGCCCGACCGCATTCAGCGCAAGCCCCTGAAGAGGCCTCACCACAATGCATTTCGGAAATATCTCGGAAGGTGTCCAATCCTCTTTCAGAGGCATATTCCCCAGACCTTGTGACGGATCAAGCCGCGGTCCAAGGGTGGTTGTTTTTGCCACGAATGTGGCCGAACTGAAGTCCAAACCCACTGGTTTCAGCCAATGGTGGAACCAGTATCCTTCACCGAAAAATCCCTGCACTCCGCTCGCTCCCCACACTCGTCCGAAATCCACGATTTTCATTAGCACAGTGAATCTCCTGTATCTTGAGTTTTATTAAGAGCTTCTGCGCTACAGGATAAACATAAAACAATCCAAAGCAAGGAAACCCATTCTGGTGTTCGTACGAACACCAGAATGGGTGAATTAAAAAAGCTGTTGCGTATACTGTTGACAAAAATGCAGTTAGTGATTTAATAAGAAGAAGATCGTCCCTACTGCCTAAATGGGTAGTAGGTTTACCACCACCAAGGGAGAGCCAGATGGGCAAGACGAGAAAACCCGCCAACGGGGATGACGACCGTGCAAGAGATCGGGAGAGCCAAAATCCCACTCCTGTGAGCACTCCGGGACGTCTGACCGGCACCGTGAAGTGGTTCAATGATGCCAAGGGCTTCGGCTTCATCGCCCGGGAAGGCGGGCCGGACGTCTTCGTCCACTTCTCCGCAATCCGGGATACCGGATTCAAATCCCTCAAAGAAGGAGACCTGGTAGAATTCGGTCTGGTACAAGGGCAGAAAGGGATACAAGCGGAAGATGTGGTGGTGCTTCGTAAGGCGTAAGCAATCCGCCAAAAACCCTAGTAATAATGCGTTTACTACGCATTATTACTAGGGTTTTGTGTTTTGTAAGATTTTTATATTTTTTAAGTTTCTAAAAAATAGAGGCTATCCAAAGTTTTTCATTAATAGTATTCACTTCTGTCTGTATATATTTTTTTAGTTCAGTTATTGATGTTTTCATATTAAGATCTTGATTTGTTGCCTTATTAGAATTCAAATTTGTAGAAAGTTCAGTTATGTATACCAATTTTCTATCATACTCTCCAATCTTATTTCTTATAAAAAAGTGAAATTCTGATATTTTACCTCTCTGATAATTAGATAAGGTTGTATCTGTCTCTAAGAATTTGGTGGAAATATCCTCATCTATTGACAATATTGTTTGTCTTAAAGAATTCAGCACATTTAAGGAACCACTCAAATATCTACTGAAATACATATCATCGCCTATATCAGTTAATAAATATTCTGTAATTTCTTTATTTCCAATTTTCGTCTGTAATTTTTGTAAAATACCTTTTATCAGAAATTCAGACTCACTGGAAATCTTATTTCTTTCTAAAACTAAACCTTTCTTTAACTCTGGCAATAGTTGTTTGACCTTATTTATATCCAGAGCATGTCCTAATTCACCAACTGTATCTCCTCTATTATCTTTAGATGCCTCTCCCCAAGAATTTATTCCCACCGCATTACCCTTTGTGTCTACAAGTGGGCCTCCGCTATTGCCAAAAAATATTCCTGCGGTAACCTCGAGAGTTGGATTAGATCCTATCGATGATTTTCTAGAAAAAATCCCCTCTTTTATACTTACTTCTTTATTAGTATTTTGCGGAAAACCCAGAGTATACACTCTATCTCCTTGCATAAGGTTAGAAGTGTCCCCTAAATTTAATACCTTCGCCGAAGATGGCAAAGCGACGGCTTTTAAAAGGGCCACGTCAGTAAAATCATCCCTTCCTATTACGTCGGCCTGCACTGATTTATTTCCAAAATATAAAGTTACAATTTTATATTTCCCCACAACATGAGCATTGGTCAAAATCAATCCGTCATTAGAAATAACAAAACCGGAACCGTGTCCATTCCCCACCTCAATATAAACAATACCATAACTAACTAATTGAAAAATTTCTGAAGCAGTTAAAGATACTCCCGAACTACCCCCATTTACAATTTTAGGTTCTGTAACAGCAGATTTACTTACTGCTGGATTAGTCACTTTCTTATCTTCCCCTTTTGAATCTTCCTCTAATTTTTTTTCAAGATCTGAAACTTTTTGACTTAATTCGTCTATAATTTGGATCTGTTGATCAGAAACTGGATAGAATATTCTTTGTACCCATATCCAAGAGGATGGATTCCACCAAGCTGCAAAGGTGAGGGATGGGATCAGAAACCCTATTAAGGCCAATTTCTTCATTATAAATCTAGTATAAAACTCTTAAACCTTTTTCACCACTCGTGCTACAGAATTGAGTGCTCACATCAAGAACCAGGTGCCAGATCTAGGGATTAGAGAGCAGATAGGATCCTTGTTTTGCTACTTTATTCACCTACTGCATTAAATTTGAAGAACGATTACTCGCATCCCCATCCGTCCCCATCTCTATCTAAGTCAAATACGTCGTAACCAATAACACGAACGGCCCCTGTATAGTAAGGACCGTTTCCCGATCCACCTGCGCAATCGTAATCACTAGCATTCGGATTTAAACATCCTGAATAATTAGGGTGGCAATTTTTTAAAGTTTGCGTGGAGCTTTGGATTGTCCTGTTTTCTGTAATAGATGCTGAAACAGGAAGATTAATTTCAGATTGAAATTGTGTTGATTCAACTACTTTAGAGACCGGCAAACTATCATCGCTAGAAAGAAAAAATAGACTTAGAAGTCCGATCGGGATGATATATCTCTTTTTCTTGTACCACCCTATTTTGTTACCATCCGGATTTTCCATAAATTAACACAAGGAATCATCTGCGCACGGGGCAGAGGCGATGTTCTGCTTTTCGTACAATCTTACGGAAATAGCTATTGCCCCCGATATAAGAAGGAGAAATAGAAAACCAGCGAGTGCCTTAAAAAAATCTTTATCAAAGTATTTCTCCATACATTTATTATAAGAACTACAGAAAATACATCAAGCCGCACACCTGCCTTAAGGCAGGTGTGCGGCAATACTACCGGCTGGATTCGAAGCTTTCAAAGTGCGAGGTTTGTATATTGCCCCCTGCCCTTACCACGGTGTCGGTTGCTATATAAATGCCGAATATGATAACGAGGGCCACCAGGCCGTTCGTAATAAGATGCGGATGCTTCACGTTTGTTTTCACCAGAAGCTTCAGGAGTATAGCCAGAAGAATGAGAGCGGCAACAGAAAGTAAAATAATATTCGTGGTGCGATGGGGAGAAGAAAGAATTCTTTCAAAAAACTTCGGTGCTACGGAATTATAAGCGGCTGCGGAATTACTATTGGCAGATACATTAGAGGCGGGATAAATGGGCACATATACCGCAGGACTCGCATACATCTGCACTGCGAAAATAGCCGGCTGACCCCTGAAATTGCCTACCGCCACCGCACTCCCCACTTCCCGATACACACCCCTTTCAATATTCGCACGGTGAGATGGCGAATTCATCCAGGCATTCGTAACATCCTGTGAATCATAAAAATTTACGGCCAGGTTTTCCCCCGCATATTCGTATTCGTAGCCCACTTGCTTGAGAAAGCTCCACGGAGTTTTCCCTTCAGGACTGGTGTGGGCAAAATACCCTTTTTTAGCCATATCATCCGCCTTTAATTGGGCAGCCCTCTGCAAAATAGGATTTACTTTTAGCGGCTGAAGACTTGAAAGAGAACGCTTTTGGTTCGTGAGATCGGATAAAACCGCGGGCAAAACAGCTGCTGTGAAGCGGGAGCCCCCGAGCATTGTGGCGAGAGGTGTTGCAAACACGGCAAATTCAAGAAGAAGTGCAACGAGAAGTGTCAGGTGAAGAGCGTTGCCGCGAAGAAAATGCGGACGATTGTCATTTACTGTATGAGGAACAAAATGACGCCTTATCCAGGAAAACATCTTACTCACAGTAAACCAAAAACCCCGCTCAATCAACAGCGGGGTTTTTGGTTTTAAGTGTTTTCTTCTAGGAAACTACCTGTTGAGCTCTGCGCGAGTCAAAGGTCCCACGAATCCTGTAGAGATAACACCTCGGGATTCCTGGAATGCCCTCACCGCAGCACGGGTGATGGGGCCGAAGAATCCGGTCGGCTGAACCTGGAAGAACCCGAGCGCCGCAAGCTTCTTCTGAAGCTCAAGTACAAACTCGCTCCTGTTTCCAAAGCCGAGATTGCTCAAGAACCTGAAGCTGAACGTCCCAAGGACCTGGCCGCCTGCCGAACCCGTACCCATACCTGTGCCTGTTCCAAGAGCCAGTCCGGTATTCGGAATGAACGGGAACTGGAACTGGTTAGAGAAGAACAAAGGCGTTGTGGACAATATCCGACTGCCCCCACCTCCGCCCGATGAGGATGACGGTGCCGGATTTACAGGATTAACCTGCAGAGACACTGTAGCCACATTTGTGTCACCTGTGCCGTCATTCACCTTGAATGTGAATGAATCTGGGCCGGTGTAATTTAGCCCCGGTGTGTAGGTGATCTCATTCGTCGTAGTTGAGGTCGTCGCGCTCAATGTTCCGTGCGCTGGCAAGGTAACAATGATGTACGTGAGCGAGGTCGTTGATGTAGTAGAGGTGTTGAGAGTGAACGTCACTGCTGTGTTCACTGTGGTCTCAATGAGAACGCTGTCTAGTGCCGTGAGGGTTGTGGTGCTTGTGCCACTGCCGTCTCCATCATCGCCATCGTCATCTCCGTCCCCTCCTGAAGCATTGCTGATAGTGAATACTCCGGAAGTGTCACTCACTGAATCATCTCCTTCAAGAGATATCTTCACCACATACTGCGTTCCGTTGGGAACAGTCGTGGTGTCTACACTGAATGAGCTTCCTCCGGTGCCTTCATCAGTCACAGTGCCGATAGTTGTGAAAGAACCGCCGTCAGAAGAGTAAGAAATGTTCACCATATCACTTGATGTTCCGGTGCCATTACTTGTCCAGGTAATGTTCTGATTGCCGCTCCACACTTCTCCTCCCGTGGGGGCCGTGAGAGTAAGAGAGGTAAGCGTGCTGGTTGCTTCGTCACCTCCGCCTCCACCACCGCCGGTAGAGAGGAATACACTAAGAGAATCCGAGACAACTGTTGAACCGTCCGTACAGGTAATAAGGAATGTGGATTCCTGTTCAGCTGTCGGATAGAACGGATGGCCGGTGGTGAAAGGACCTGCTTCTCCGGTCGTAGCCACCCCGCTTACATTTTCTCCATTGTTTACGTCTAGTTCACAGCTAGTTACATCTTCGGATGCCCAGCTTATGGTAAGCCCGGTACCATCTGAAATAGATATATCTTCGGATGTACCGTTAGCAAAAATGGTCGTTGAAGCAGTGCCTGTAGCCGCCGAAGAAAGAGATACTTCTACTGAATCAGAAGCTTCTTCAGAGCCGTCGGTACAGGTGATAGTGAACGTAGAGCTTGTAGTTGCTGTCGGGTAAAGAGAGTGGCCACTTCCAAACGGGCCAGATGAGCCGTCTGTATCTACCCCGCCCATTGATGTGCCGTTCATATCTCCGGTACACGAAGTGGCATTTTCAGAGTCCCAAGTAAGGGTAAATTCCGTGCCCTCTGAAATCGTGAGCTCGTCTGCCGTGCTGTTCGCAAGAAGATTTACGGACACACTGCCAGAAGAACCAGTCGCTACATTCACCATCCTTGTCACTTCAACCGCCGCATTTCCGGAACCGTCGGAAACATTGTAAGTAACAATGTAAGTACCTTCGGCCGAAGTGTCCACAGTATCGCCGCCTACCACGATGTCCGCGGTGATGTCTCCGTCAATGTTGTCGTTTGCCGTTGCTCCTTCATCCGTGTAGGAATCTCCAACTGTCAGGTCCACAGTTGAACTTCCGGTGAGAGTAATGACAGGTACTGTGTTATCAATAGTGAAATTTGCCGAAACACTTTCCTGTAGTCCGGAAATTATTTTCACTTGATATTCGGTGCCGTCTGAAACCGTAGTTGTATCAACCGAGAAAGAACTTCCGGAAGATCCTTCGTCCTCAACAGTTGTTAGAGTGCTGAAAAAAGCGCCCCCGTCTGCTGAATACATTATTTCTACCATGTCGCCAGATGTGCCATCCCCGTCACTGGTCCAGGTAACACTTTGCGTTCCGCTCCACATCTCACCGCCCGCTGGAGATGTCAGGGTGAGCGTAGTCAATGCCGCCGCCTGTGCCACCAGTATGGTGGAAAAGAAAAGTGCGCACGCGCATCCGAGTGCTGTCACTTTTCTTATTGCCTGTAAATTTATTTTCATGTTTTAACCGATTAATTTTTATTAATGGATCGGCGGTTTTTCCTCCGATCTTTACTCTTCTAAAGACGCCTTATAAATTGAACGCTTACAGGCATCCCACTCAAATGAAGCTCATCCATAAAAGAACACAAAAATATTTTTATAAGGTGTATGAATGTTCAGAACATTGATAGACGTTATTAAAGGTGGGACAAAACAAAAAACCACCCGCCGAAGCGAGTGGTTTTTTGTTCTTCACTAACCGAAGTTTCGGCTAGGCCAGTGGCAATTCCTTACGGAAGTGAAACTGTTGAAGTTCTCCAGTCTGTGTTTCCAGACATGAAGGTTGAAGCTTCAAGAGCACCGCCCGGAGCAACCCAGTTGATCTTTTCAAGACCAATTGCGTATGAACCAGTGATTACAAGAGCTCCCGTGGTTGCCCTACCTTCAATAAGGAAGGATACCGGAAGAGTGATCTCGTTGTTCTCCTGAAGAGTAAAGCTGTCGCTTGAAGCAACGACTCCGGATGACGGTGTGTCAAACGAAGTTGTTGAAGCGCCGGCTGTTGCTACCGCCGCACCGCCACGATAGACGATGAAGGAAGGAGCGTCCGTACCGTCTCCACCAGCGTTCGAAACCATTGCGTAGGTTGTCGAAGCGTTGGCACCGAACAAGATGTCGCCTCCAACTGCCTTGATCCTCAATGTGAAGGTGGCCTCAGCTGTTGAAGTTGATGTGTTGTTCTGCACAGGTGTTGCGCTCTTCACAATGCTCTTTGAGAGAAGAGTGAAGATCGGACCTACGTTGCGGACAGTAAAGGTTTCGCCTGTTGCGGAACCAGTCTTGTCTCCCGCCGCGAGTGTGGAACCTTCCGAGTTCTCGGCAGTGATACCTGTCGAGGAAGCAGTGAAGGTGAAGACCTCTGCAGTGCCGTTGGCAGAGCGGAAGTCAACCTTTACCAAGAAAGTCTTGGTAGTGTCCTTAGCAATGTTCACATCTATGTCGCTGAAGTTAGCTCCACCGTATGCACTGCCTGCAACGGATGCTGAGCCCAAAGCGGTTGAAGGATTAGCCGCGTCATACAACCATACGGTTGATGCATCTGCTGCTCCTGAACCAGTCTTTCCAACTGCGATGTGAAGATCGGTGAGAAGGATAGAATCATCCTCTGCGCGAATATTGAAGGATCCAATGTGAACTCCGTCAATTTCGTTCTCAGCCGAACCCATTGAAGCAACAACTTCCGAAGATTTCGGAGAAGCTGTGTTCAAAGAGAGCTGAAGAGAAGCGTCTTCTGATTCAGAAGTTGCGTCAACTGTCTGCGATCGTGAGAAAGCAGTTGAAGGACCCTCCTGGTTGATGCCTGCACCGTCAACAGCGCGAACGCCGTTAGCCGGAACAGAAACCGAGAAGGTGTTGCTTTCAAAGGTTGAGTCCACTGACGAGTTGAGGTCAAATGCGACCGTCAATACGCGAGTAGTGTCCTTCATGACCAAGAAGTTGAATCCTGAAAGGGTGATGAAGTAGCTTGAGCCCTCCTTCACAACAGTCGAGCTGTTCAAAGCCGACGATGCAAGAACGGTCGAGCCATCCATCAAGTACACCACAGGGAAGACTTTGTTGTAGAAATCTGAAGTCTCTCCATTTGTGTCGCCTGATGCACCGAGCTGAAGCTTAACTCTCTGGACCGCGAGGTCTGAAAGCTGAGCTCTAACTTTAACGCCGATGAATGCCTGGCGGGTGTCGCCCTCACGAAGGGTGAGACCTGTTCCCGGTGTAGGATTCAGTTCAACTGTCAAAGTTCCTTCCTTTCCAATGGTCGTGATGCCAGTGCCGGTTGAGCCGGTGGTACCAGTTCCCGTTCCAACTCCAGTGCCTGTTCCTACGCTGCCACCAAAGGCTGCGCGGGAGATAGGACCAAAGTAGCCAACTGCAGGTGAAACACCTGCTGATGCCTGCCAAGCTGCAACTGCTGACCTCGTCAAATTGCCGAAGTAGCCGTATGCAACGCCTGCCGGAATGTTAAGGAAACCTTTAGCAACGAGAGACTGCTGGAGTGCGGTGACGTCAGCCCCCGTTGAACCCACAGTAAGATCTCGTGTGAAGGAAACGCCTGTTGAGGCAGAACCTCCAGAGAGCGCAGCAAGCTGCGCTGTCAATTGAGCGATCAAGGCCTGAAGTTCAGCAATCGTCTGTCCGTGTACCGGTGTGGCAACCAGGGCAAAGGCGATAGCAAAACCTGCAAAACCTAAAACTATTTTTTTCATTTGTAATTAATTGTTGGTAGCACCCCGTGCGGCTTGTGATACTAATGGTGCGCACGGGATGGTTAAGTAGCGAACTTGATAATTTTTAAACTCTCCTATCCCGTTAAGGGACAAGAGGAGAGTTTCAAGAAGGGAATGGAATGTCTTTCATTTGCAACCGGTATGTCTCTTATATATGTGCCCGAAAGCACATCTATAAAAGACGAATAGCCAAAGCAGCCGTTTCTGAATGTAATTGCCTATTTTGTTGTCAATGATCCCTCAGAACTTTCTTCACTGAAGCTCTCATCTCCCCTCTTAAAGGAGAGATGAATTGCTTAAGTCAAATTATATCTGAAGCTCATTCCCAAAAAGACAGCTTTGTGTGGATAAACCACCCTCAACCGCCTTTGGTGAGCCCTATCAATATAGCAAAACCGTTGTTAAAAGTAAAGGATGAGATAGGGGGAAATAAGTTACACATACTACAAATAACGGCTCTATTGAGCCAAAAGAGACAAGCTGTACTTTGTCCACCTGCGGGCACCGTCGCGTGTCACTACTCCTTCCTTTATAAGGGCTATAAGCTCACGCTGAATGGTTTTTTCACTGCAATCGTGAAAAATAGTGGATATGTCTTTTATAGTAAGCTCTTTCTTTTTCTTGAGGATCTGGATTATGAAGGTCTGGCGCCTATTTCTCTTCATAGCTACAGAGCCATATTCCTTCTTTTTGTCCTTTTGTATAGTAAGCTCATCTGCTTCAATGGATTGAGTTATATAAGACATTCCTTTTTTGTCCTTTATATTTGAATGGGAATTTTCCCTAGCCGGGACACTGGGTTCGCTCAAAAGTATTTGCTCTTCCTTAATGAAAAAGTCCTTAGGTATCTTCACATAATCCATTCGATGGTTCTTCTCTCCCCTTCTTTCCAGGGCCGAGAAAAGAGAAGCCAGTTCCTTCATGAGTATCTCGCTATTCATACCTGAAATAAGGCCTGAAAGAGCCGCCACTTCCATGAGTGACGAGAGTTCGGTCAGAAGAGCTCGGATGTCTGCCGTAAAACCGTCTTTACGTGAAGTATCGGCTTTATCAGCCCTAGATATGAGGCCTACCATGCCAGATGCCGCACGGCGGATATCCCATTTTAAGGGCTCGTTATCCGATAGAAAATTTGAAACCAAGAATAGAGCCGCCGCTATTTTTTCCGCCTTTTTGGTATAGCCAGAGCGGTGCACCGATGTTTCTCCATTCCCAAAATCCCCTTGTTTCTGGGCGTTATTTGATGGATTGTCCTTTATATTCCTATCGTCCATTTTAATTTGTCTTATATTATATAACGGACAAAAATAAAAAGCAAGCCCTGTCCTTTAATTTACCTATCGGCCCTGCAAAACCCAGAAACCACCTTTTTAAAGCATCAGCGAAGTCGATCTGAAAATAACGAGCCGAGTAGGAAAAGAGGAGTGTCTGAGTCCCGCCAAGGCGGGACGAGTTGCCTCTTTTCCGTTAAACGAGGTGACTATTATTTTCGACCGACGGAGGCTTTTGAGCCCGCTTTAAAAAGGTGGTTTCTGGGTTTACTATTCAAGCTATATAGTCATGCTTCGTCGTGATAAAATCTCCGTATGGCAAGCCGTAAAAGAGGAAGACCGCGGAAAGATGATGCAGATGAGGAAGGTATTTTTGAAAAGATAAGCTTCTGGGGAGATCTCAAGGATGAAACACGCCACTCCGTGAAGGGCACTATTTATTTTCTTTTCACCTTAATACTCATTATGGCAGCCCTTCACAAAGGGGGTGTTGCTGGTGAATATCTTTATAAGCTTTTTTCATACCTCTTCGGCATCGGCTATTTCATAATCCCGGCTCTCCTTATCGCGTTCGGAGTGAGCGCTTTCCGCGGCGAATCAAAACGCATTGCACTACCCCAAACAGCAGGGGCTTTTGTTTTCTTTTTTTCAGCGCTTGGTCTCATACACATCGGGGCATTGAACGAAGCTGGCCTTGTGGGCGGCTTCATAGCAAATCCCCTGCTTCGCATCTTTGATACTTACGTAACAGTTATCATTCTGGTGGCGCTTGCCGCTATCTCATTTTCAATTGTTTTTGACACCACCCTTCGCATGGGTTTTCTGTTTTCTTTATTCAATCGCAATAAAAAGAGCGAGGACGAAGCGGACGTCATTGTGAAAATAAGATCAGGTGATACGGAAGAAGAACTGCCCGCTGACGGAGATGAAGAGGATGGCGAGCAAGAAGAAGCTCCTAAAGAAAAAAAGAGAACTGCGGGGGGCACTCCAGCCGAATTCATTACTTCTATGCCTCGGCTCCTTTCTGCAAAGGAATTCGTGCCTCCGCCACTCTCTCTTCTTGAAAGAGACCGCGGAAAGCCGGGAGTGGGAGACGTGAAAGCTAATGCAAATATTATAAAGAGGACGCTTGAAAATTTCGGCATCGCTGTTGAAATGGATGAAGTTTCTATAGGGCCTTCTGTTACGCGCTACGCATTAAAACCGGCGGAAGGTGTGAAGCTCTCCCGCATCCTGGGCCTTCAGAATAATCTGGAGCTTGCCCTCGCCGCCCACCCGGTGCGCATAGAAGCTCCTATCCCCGGAAAATCCCTGGTTGGAATTGAGGTGCCTAACACTGCGAAGACGACCATCGGCCTCGGCTCCCTTCTTTCAGAAAGTGCTTATGGGGCATCATCTGCTCCCCTTCTGGTATCCCTCGGTCGGGATATTTCCGGCTCGTCGCACTTTGCGAACGTCTCAAAAATGCCCCACCTTCTTATTGCAGGCGCCACCGGCTCTGGAAAATCTGTGACCATCCATGCACTCATCACTTCCCTTCTTTACAGAAACCCTCCGGAGAACCTCAAATTCATAATGATAGACCCGAAACGGGTGGAGCTTACCTTATACAATTCCATCCCCCACCTTCTGACCCCCGTAATAACTGAAGCCAAGAAAGCCATACTTGCTCTTAAGTGGGCAGCCAAAGAAATGGAAAGGCGCTACGACGTTCTGCAAAAGCATCAGGTTCGCGACATCACTTCCTATCATAAAAATGTTCTGGAACCTGCCATAGAAAAAGCTCGCAAAGGAAAGAGTGACGAAGATGCTGTGGGCCCCGACCCAATGCCTTACATCGTCATTATCATAGACGAGCTTGCAGACATCATGTCTAGCTACCCTCGGGAACTTGAATCGGCTATTGTGCGCCTGGCACAAATGAGCCGCGCGGTGGGCATTCACCTGATGCTTTCCACCCAAAGACCGTCCGTAAATGTGATAACCGGCCTCATCAAAGCAAATGTTCCGGCGCGAGTGGCCCTTCAGGTGGCGTCGCAAATAGACTCACGCACGATTTTGGATGCCGCAGGCGCGGAAAAGCTTTTGGGTGCGGGCGACATGCTTTATATGTCTGGCGATATGGGGAAACCCGTACGCATCCAGTCTGCATACATTACGGAAGACGAAGTGAAAAAGGTTACTAAATATCTGGCAGATAATTACGAGCCCACTCTTTCCGATATCAATTTCACTGAAGTGAAAAATGAAGGAAATATTTTCTCAACTGATCTCACGGCAGATGGGGACGAGGATGATATGTATGAAGAAGCTCGCGAGACTGTTATTCAGGCCGGTAAAGCATCCACGTCGTTCCTCCAAAGAAAACTTGGAGTGGGCTATGCACGTGCCGCCCGCCTCATGGACATGCTTGAGGAAAGAGGGGTGGTTGGAGCAGGGTCAGGTGCTAAACCCCGAGAAGTTCTCATTCCGGCGGGCGGCGATGTGGCAGATTTTCCGACCGAAGAAACCGATACAGATATCGCAGAGGAAATTCCTGAAGAAGAGCCAAAAGAAAATTACCCTTCATGACCATACGCTTCTGGACCCCCAAAAAAGTTTTTCTTTCCGCCTTTCTCATCATCCTTGCGATATATATCCCCTTTCAGGCGCGTAACTTCATCCTGGGCCCCCGTCTCACCATCCAAAGCCCGGGAAATGGAGAATCCCTCACCGGCAACACCATAAAAGTCACGGGGACAGCACGAAATGTCTCCTTTATTACTCTCAACGACCGCCAGATATTTGTGAACGACGAGGGGAATTTCAGCGAAACATTGCTCTCGCCCGTCGGCCTCGCTATACTGACCCTTAAAGGCAAAGACCGTTTCGGGAGAGAATCCCAAGTGGAAAGACAATTCTTTTCTTTGCCCGAAAAAAGCGATATTATAAAAAACACATCCGCCACATCAACGGCCACCACTACACAAATATGAGCCCGATATCAAAAAAGAAATCCGCCAAACCGGCAGCTAAAGAAGCTCCCGCAGAGAAAGCTTCTTCACACAGGAATATTGAGGAAGCCATACAAGCTATCAAAACAAAATTCGGGGACGATTCCATAATGATGCTCGGGGACGCTCCACGCGTGGATGTGAACGCCGTCCCTACCGGTTCTATCGGTCTTGATGCAGCGCTAGGTGTAGGGGGGCTTCCGCGAGGAAGAATAGTGGAAATATTCGGGCCGGAATCATCCGGAAAAACCACACTCACTTTGCATGTCATCGCCGAAGCTCAAAAACTTGGCGGAGTGTGTGCATTCATAGATGCAGAGCATGCGCTTGACCCAGAATACACAAAGCGTTTGGGAGTGAAACTGGACGAACTTTTAATTTCTCAGCCGGACACCGGCGAACAGGCGCTTGAAATAGTGGAATCGCTGGTGCGCTCCGGAAAAATGGACGTTATCGTTATTGACTCCGTGGCCGCCCTCACCCCAAGAGACGAAATAGAGGGAGACATGGGAGCACATCACGTGGGCAAGCAGGCGCGCCTTATGTCCCAAGCCCTTCGCAAACTGACGGCTATCGTCGCAAAATCAAAAACCATCGTTATCTTTATCAATCAGATCCGCATGCA
The DNA here is from genome assembly GCA_964582295.1 of uncultured Candidatus Saccharibacteria bacterium. Lineage (GTDB taxonomy): Bacteria > Patescibacteriota > Minisyncoccia > Phycocordibacterales > Zambryskibacteraceae > 12-FULL-44-12b. The sequence goes on along the minus strand of CAZOQP010000001.1, from coordinate 199,191 downwards.
GATAGGAGTGATGTTCGGAAATCCGGAAACCACTCCGGGCGGCAAGGCACTCAAATTTTATACATCAGTACGCCTGGATATTCGCCGTATCGCACAAATTAAAAAAGGAGAAGAGGTCATGGGCGGGCGCGTGCGCGTGAAAGTGGTGAAAAACAAAGTGGCTGCGCCATTCAAACAAACAGAATTTGACCTTATGTACAACGAAGGAATTTCCAGAGAGGGAGAATTGATAGCGCTCGGAGAAAAACTGGGCCTGGTAAAGAAGAGTAGTGGCTCCGTGTATGAATATGCGGAAACAAAACTCGGCCGCGGCTACGATGCTACTCGCCAATTCCTCCGTGATAATCCCCAAATTTCAAAAACTTTACTTAAAGAGATCCGCTCACGTCTCAAAGAATTATAAGATTGGCTAAAGAGGGTTTTTCTGATAGGCTGGCCTCTTATGGCCATACTTTCATATAGCGAAATAACGGAACACAAGGTGATAATCCTTGATGGAACTCCCTACGAGGTGCTAACAAGCCATGTCTTTCGCAAGCAACAGAGGAAGCCGGTGAACGCCACCAAACTTAAGAATTTTCTCACCGGAAAGGTAACGGAGCATTCTTTTCATGTATCAGACAAAGTGGAAGAAGCGGAAATAGAGAGCAAAGACGTAAAGTATCTTTATAACAACCGCGGCGAGTGGTGGTTTGCAGATCCTAAAGACCCTTCAAAACGCTTCAAAATAGAGGAAGACATAATAGGCGAAGCGGGGCGCTTCCTGAAGGATAATACGACAGTGGGGGCCGTTCTTTTTGACGAAAAAATAATCGGCGTGAAATTGCCTATCAAAGTTGATCTCAAAGTCACGGAAGCGCCGCCTGCTGTAAGGGGCGACACCGCTAAGGGCGGCAACAAAGTCATTACTCTTGAAACCGGCGCCACCATAAACGCTCCTCTTTTTGTGAACGAAGGTGACATCGTGCGTGTCAATACTGAAACCGGCCAATATACAGACCGAGTATCGTAAGTTAAGAAACTTTTTTGGGTTGAGCGAGATCAAGGATTGACCCGAGCAAAGCCCCGACCAAAAACCAGAAGCAGAGAAGGAAGAGAACTTCATATTGAACATCCAAAAAAGCCCGGCCGCTGTTCTCCAGAAAAAAGAGTGGCTCTAAAAAGAATGACACAAAGGGATCGGTAAGGCATCCCTCTTCAATAGGGCAGAATGCTTTCAAAATAAAAGAGAGCACAAGCAAAGCAACAGTAAAAAAAGCCAGTCTTATGGAGAAAGGAACGGACATTGCAAAAGTATAGCGCAAAAAATGACTCACCCGAGGCATTTTTTGCGCACTTTCTTATTCCTATTTACAAGCGAGGGAATTCTGTAAAAAGAGACTAAGACTTGGGCAAACGCCCCGGAGTGATCTCTTTTTACAGAATTCCCGAGCGACGTTTTACCTAGAAACAAACGGCAATAACGCCATAAAGCGCGCGCGCTTTATTGCCATAGCCAAATTCCTCTGCTCACCGGCAGCAAGCCCTGTGCGGCGGCGCGACATTATTCGCGCATGAGGATTCAGGAACTTTTTCAAAAGCTCCGTATCTTTGTAATCAATGTGTTTGGGCATGTCCTGCCTCTCGTTTTCCTGTTGGTTGGGTTTCATATTTTTAGCAAAACTTAAATTTTTAGAACGGAATATCTTCAGTAGAGGTTTCTTCGGTCGGGTATTCTATCGCCTCTTCCTGCGCTGCCGCTGCTGCAGCTGGTGCCGATGCAGATGCAGCGGCTTTTTCATAAGAGCCCCCGCCCTGCCCCTCTTTTCTGGGGCCGAACTGGAAGTTATCTAGCACTATTTCCGTGCGATATTTTTTCTGTCCATCCGCAGCTTCCCAGCTTCGCGTCTGTATCCTGCCTTCCACGAAAAGCGAAGAGCCCTTGCGCGCATACTGCGCCACTACCTCTCCCGGCTTTCCGAAAGCCACTATGTTGTGGTAATCCGTGGATTCCTGCTTGCGACCTTCTTTATCTTTCCAGGTGCGATTAGTGGCAATGGAGAAGGAAGTTACGGCAATACCTGATGGCAGAGAACGCACTTCAGGATCGCGAGTAAGGTTTCCGAAGAGAAATGCTTTGTTTATGTACATCGTGTTTTATTATCGTCTGTTACCTACTATTCTTAACACCCCTTATTCTATTCCTTCGGTTTCTCGGCTTCAACCTCTCCTTCAGCCGGTACTACCACTTCTTCTAGGGTAGCTGTATCCTCGCCCCCCACAACATCCTCTTCTACGGGCTCTGGTTCCCGGGGAATATATGTCCTTTCTCTTACCGTTTCAATTATAAGGTGCCTCAAAACCTCCTCCATTGACTGAAGTTCTGCCGCGATGGGCGCAGGGTCTGCAATTCCTTCAAACTTGCTCCAGCCGAAATAAGCGGTGGTAGCCGCAATCTTGTTTCCTCCTATAACTTTATATATAGGATAGGCAATTTTCCTAAGGCGGGGCTCTTCTCCTTCAAGGATAGAACCCCCCGATTTCTCTATTGATGCACGGATAGCTTCCGCTTTTGAGGCGGCATCTCCGAGAGATAAGGTTGGGGAGATGAGGAAGCTCGCTTCATAGATGCGGCTTCCCTCTTTATTTTCTTCTTTCATATGTGGTGTGGCACATTGCGCCCCGAAGCCAAAGGCGAGGGGCTTAACACTCCGATAATTTGTAAGAACCCGAGCACTTTATCATGAAGTTTTTAGCTCTGCAACGGCAACCCAAAAACCCTACAGGCATTCTCAAAAACGGCAGCTCTCACTTCTTCTTCATTTTCCTCGCGGATCTTGGCCAAAGCCCTTATCACTTCACTCACGAAACGCGGATTATTTCTTTTGCCTCTGAAAGGAACAGGTGTTACGTAAGGTGCATCGGTTTCCGAAAGAAGATTTGATATGGGCGCAAAGCGTATGACATCGTCATAATCTCTCGCAAAAGTTATAACGCCAGTGAAAGAAAGTGTGAAGCCGAGATCAATAAAAACTTTCGCGTCATCCATATCTCCTGCGAAAAAATGCATATTGCCGCGAAGCTTCTCCCCCGCTTCCTTCTTTTTAGATGTCAAAATATCCGCCACCTCTTTGTATGAATCTCGTGCATGTATCATGAGCGGCTTATTATTTTTCAAAGCAATCTCTATCTGCCATTCAAAAATATCTCTTTGGCGCTTCTCATTTTCATCACGCGAATTCCTAAAAAAATCCAGGCCACATTCACCCACTCCCACCACTTTCGGACTAGATACTAATTTCTCTATTTCTTTTGCATGAGGGTCGTCGTATGTGGGGTGAATGCCGACACAGGCGAAAATATGCTCGTGGTTTTTCGCAAGAGCCACCGCTTCAGCAGAACTTGCACTATCAACCCCCACCACAATGGCTGCCGTTTCTTCCGCCGCCGTTTTTCTTATTTCCTCTTCCCTATCTCGATCGTAATCCTCAAACTGCAGATGGCAGTGTGCATCTATGTATTTATATTCCTTATTTTCCATAAATGATTTCTTCCCAATTTTCTCATTCTAGCTTTCAAAGCGCGGGAAAAGAGGCGAGACGGGCGAGGTATTCTCTTTTATGAGAAGTTTTATTTTTTCCGCCGTTTCAGGCATAAGCGGCACAAGCATTTCGGCTATAACAGAGAGTCGCTTCACAAGCTCCATAAGGACCATTTTTCCAGCTTCAGGATCGGTCTTCACCACCTTGAACGGCTCCTTTTCCTGCATCATTTTATCTGCCTCCCCTATGTGCCTCCACACCATATTAGCCGCTGCATGTATTTTGAATTCATTTAAAAATGATACGAATTCTCCCGGCAATTCCGGAGTCTCAGAAATCGGATTGCAGTATTTGGAAGCTAAAGCCATCACCCGCGACACTAAATTGCCGAGGCCATTCGCGAGGTTGGCATTGTAAGCATTTTTGAAAGCATCCGTTGTGAAGGGAGAATCTTCAAATGTTGAGAGTTCGCGGCACACGAAATATCTGAAAGCATCCGCGCCGAATGTTTCCACGATTTCCTTCGGGTCAATAGTATTGCCCAAAGTTTTAGACATTTTCACTCCTCCCTCCCCTGTGATGAATCCGTTTATCACTACATGATTCGTATTAGGAAGGCCCGCCGCCATAAGCATGGCCTGCCACATTGCCGACTGCTGACGCAGATTGTCTTTCCCTGCATATTGAATGGTTTCCCCCTCCGCCCAGAACTTATTAAAATCTCCTGTTTCGGCCGAGTCGGGCCAACCCAAAGTGGAAATGTATGAAACTAAGGCGTCAAACCACACATACATCACGTGCTCCGGCGCACCAGGAACTGGCACACCCCACGGCATTTTTGAAGCCAAGCGCGAGATGCTGAAATCCTGAAGCCCCTGCTTTACGAAAGAGCGTATCTCATTCAATCGTACTTCTGGCACCACAAAATTTTCCTCGGTTTCATAAAGATTAGATAATTTTTCTGCAAAAGCCGAGAATTTGAAAAAATAATTTTCTTCGTCTATGAGCTCTATCTCAAGTGTGGAGTGAAGCGGGCAGCGGCCGTCTTCAAGTTCCGAATCTGTTTTTTCCAGTTCACAGCCGGTGCAATATTTCACGGTGTACTGGCCTTTGTATATAAACCCGTTTTCTTCGCACTTTTTCCAAAAGCTTTCTGCCGCGCGCACATGCTTTTCATCCGTTGTACGCACAAAATGAATGTCCTCGCTCACGTTCAAAAGTTTCAATATCTCGCGAAAGCGCGCCGCATATTCATCTACAAAATCCTTCACGTCGCGCCCGGCATCCTGGGCAGCTTTATATATTTTTATGCCGTGCTCATCTGTGCCGGTGTTGAAAAAAACTTCATCTCCCTCCATTTTCCTGAAGCGGGCAATAACATCCGCCCGCACGAATTCCATGGCGTGCCCCACATGGGGCTCCGCATTCACATAGGGCAGAGTGGTGGTGATGTAAACAGGTTTTTTCGCCATTATTCGGGCGGCAGATTATTCGACAGCAGGAGCGTGCTTGGCCTTTTCCATGTCCTCAAGAAGGACCATGATGACAGTCGCCAAGGGAACAGCAAGGAGAATGCCTAAGAAGCCGGCGAGTTTGGCGCCGATAACGAGAGCGATGATGGAAATGATAGGAGGCACCCCAACCACTTTGCGCACCACCAGCGGATATATAAGATGGCTTTCAAATTGCTGAATGATAACGAAGAGAGCTGTTACCAATGCGGCAAGGCCGAATCCTCCGGACGCAAACGAAATGATGACAGCCGGCACGGCGGCAAGAATGGGACCGAAAAGAGGGATGATCTCAAGCATTCCCGTAATGAAAGCCAGAAGGAGAGCATTTGGCACACCGAGAAGCGTGAGGCCTAAGAATGTAAGCACACCCACGATAACGGCAAGCAAGAGCTGACCCTGCATCCAAAGGCCGATCTTTTCCTGAGAGCGGCGCCATATAGAAATAATGTGTTTCTCTTTACTTGCCGGGGTTATGATGCGCAAAAATTTGGTGATACCGTCTTCCTGCACCGCAAGATAAAAGGAAAGTACGATTATGAGAACAAAGGAGAGGACGCCACCGAAGATGACATCAATGGTGCCAAAGACACCGCTTGAAATGTGCACGATGGCGCCGTTTATCTGTTCTATGAGGTTTGGCAGAGAAACAGTAGAGGTGATGCCTTGGATGAATTGCGACCCGAAGAAGGCAGGGGTGGTGGTCGCGGCAGCAAAGGATTCGGTGTATTCAGGAATACTTGAAAGGAAAGAAGCTGATTCCGAAAGAAGCGGCACCAGAAGGAAATAAAGTGTGCCAAGAAAAAGTAAGGCGGTGAGAACGTAAATACCCAGAACCACAAGGGTGCGCGGCAGGTGAAGTTTCTTGGATAAACGCGCACCCGGCTCTATGGCAGATGCGATGACGATGGCAGTAAGAATGACGAGCAGGATATCCCGCACCAGGAAAACCATGAAAGCTACTGCGAGGATGGCTATCACTTTTATGACAGAGCGACTGTCTATGGATAGGCGCGTATGGCCGTTATTCATGATATTGATATATATACTATCACCAATTCTTGACGTGTTTGTTCACCAGTTTAGAGATGCCTTCTTTGGTAAGCCCCCTGCCGACCACGGAAAAGATGACGTTCTCCGGGGTGAAAATTGTCCGTGCCACCCGCTGTATGCTTTCAGGTGTAACGGAGCGTATTTCTTTTTCTACCTCTTTTGGGGTTTTTATGTCCCGGTTGAAAAGCCATCGGTGGCCGAAATAATCTGCCACATCGTCTGAAGATTCCAAACTCATATACATATTGGATACACGCTTCTCTATAGATTTTGAAAGTTCTTTAACAGGCACCTTTTCATTGGCCAATCTTTTGAATTCTTCTGCCACCGCTTCTATGGCAATGTCCAAACGCTTCGGGTCTACTCCTGTAGAAACAGCGAATTCGCCGTGATCGGTAGAGGGATCATTGTGAGCTGTTACGTAATAGCAGATGCCTAGCTCTTCGCGCATTTTTATAAGAAGACGCGAGCTGAAGCCGGAAGATAATACAGAGGTCATGGCAGAGAGAGCGGCATTATTCTTGTTTCCGTAAGGGAAAGTGCGGGTGCCGAAAAGGAAATGCACCTGATCTGTTTCTTTCGGGTGAACGCCTATGCGCGGCCCGGTCCTTTTTATCATGACTTTTTCTTTTCCGGGTTTAGAGCCGCGCGGCATGGCAGCAAAAAATTTTGCCACAGATTTTTGTATGTCTTTGGGGTTCACATCCCCCGCCACGATGACAGTAGTGGCTTTTGTCTTGTAATGAGAGTCCCTGTACTTCCTGAAATCTTCCGAAGTGAAAGATTGAGTGGTGTTTTTTGTACCCAGAACAGAACGGCCGGCCGGCTGATCACCATGTGCAGTTTTATCAAAAAGTCGGTTGGCTATCCGTTCCGGCTTGTCTTCAGAAAGATTTATTTCCTGGAGTATCACACCCTTTTCTTTTTTGAGATCCATCGGATTAAAAACAGAATTGATATACATATCCGAAACAACGTCCAAAAGTTTATTTACATGCTCGGGTCTGCCTTTGGCAAAGTAGGCCGTCATCTCCGTTGACGTATAGGCGTTGTATTGCGCGCCAAGTTCATCAAGTTCCCTGGCAAGAATTTCTGAGGTGGGGCGTGTAGGAGTGCCCTTGAAGCACATATGCTCCAAAAAATGGGAAAGGCCACCCTGCTCTTTCTTCTCATATTTAGAACCGGTTTCAACCATCACCTCCGCCGTAACCGTAGGAGAATTTTTCATAGGCACGGTAATAAGGGTGAGGCCGCTCGGGAAAACGTGTTTTTGAGGTTTTAGCATTTGAGGAATATTACACTTTCACCCAATCCTGGGCAAATTGATACGGATAAGGCAGCCCTCTGTATCTTTAAGCCGCCATTAGGGACTCCTGTAGTTCTTCTATTTTCACTCTTTTCTGCTCCCCCGTGTCGCGGTCGCGTACTGTCACTGTGCTGTCTTCAAGAGTGTCAAAATCAACAGTGATACAGAATGGTGTCCCTATTTCATCTTGTCTACGATAGCGCTTGCCTATGTTTCCGTTGTCATCAAATAGAGCTCCGGGGAAAATTTTACGAAGCATCATATAAACTTCGCGGGCTTTTGAAACAAGTTCCGGCTTATTTTTAAGAAGAGGAAAAACTGCAAGTGGCACAGGTGCAATATTTTTTGGAAGTTTCAGATATATACGCTTCTCTTCTCCGAGTGCATCTTCTGCGTATGCAGAAAGGAGCACTGCGAGGACTGTTCTGTCTAAACCAAGAGACGGCTCTATTACATGCGGAGTAAAGGAATTTTTTGTATCCTCATCAAAATATTCAAGCTTCGCGCCGGAAGATACCTGGTGGCTCTTAAGGTCAAAATCTGTGCGATAAGCAAGGCCCCATAATTCTTTTCGGCCGAAAGGATATTCAAATTCAAAATCAATAGTGCGTTTTGAATAGTGCGCACGATCTTTATCCGGCACTTCAAGCTCGTGTACCTCTTTTATACCCACTGCTCCGGCGAAAGAATGCATTATTTTTCTCCACTCCTCAAAATATTTCTCCCAATCTTTTTCATTCACGAAATATTCCACTTCCATCTGCTCAAATTCGCGCTTGCGGAAAAGAAAATCCCGCGGCGCTATCTCATTCCTGAATGCCTTACCTATTTGGGCGATGCCGAAAGGAAGTTTCGGATGGAATGAATCAATAACATTCTTGAAATTAGCAAAAATTCCCTGAGCAGTTTCGGGGCGCAAATAACTAGTGACAGCTTCCTCGCCCGCCCCCACCTGTGTCTTGAACATGGTGTTGAACATTCCTCCGTTCTCAAGAGGATCCGCAAACCCAGCCACATGGCCACTCGCCTCCCAGACCTTCGGATTCATGATGATGGAACTGTCTAAAGGATACATATCCTCCCTATCAAAAATGAACATCTGCTTCCACAAGCAGGCGATTTTCTCTTTCAAAATAGCGCCCAAAGGACCGTAATCCCATGAGCCGGCAAGGCCGCCATAGATCTCAGAACCCGGATATATAAAACCGCGACGCTTCGCCAAAGAGACCAGTTTTTCCATCTTCCCCTCCTCTTTCATAAAAGTAATCCTAGCATACTGTTTATTCCTATTTTCCCTGCGAAGCTCGGGGTGTTTCCTGAAAATGCCTTGGGAGGAGCGGTCGGCGACGGACGGAGAAAATTTTCAGCAGAAAATTTTCGTGCATTTTCAGGGAATACCCCGAGCGAAGTTTACTCTCCTACCACTCCCGCATTCTGCACTGCCCCCGCATCATTTGGTATGTCGGTCGTAACATCTGAAAGATTGGCTGAAATATTTTCCCCCGTAATACTATCTGTTCCCTGAAGCGTCAGGTTTGAAAGAAGGGCTGGAGCGGCTCCTATTTGCGAAACACTTGGGATTATGAATACTCCAATGGTCGCATTGCGCTGCCCTGCGCCAGCCGCGAGATTGCCGATATTCCATGTGAGCACTCGCGTTCTATCATCAAATGTCATTCTTTCGCTTCCGGGCGAGATCAGGTTATTCCAGGAAACATTCTGGGGAAGAGTAGCGGTCATTGAAGCGTCTCTGACATCCGCAAAAGAACTGGCCGCGGAAAGCACCACAGAGTAAGTGGTTTCAACATTTGCTTGCGGAGGAATAGGGCCTTTCTGTGAAAATACTGCTGATGAACGTGTAGCAAAGCCGCCTCCTGTCGGGCTTGCTCTGAATTTGAAAGAAAGATCTGCACTACTTGAAACATTCCCCGCCACATTTTGGTCAACAGTAACACCTCTCATTATCACGTGAACGGAAGCTCCTTGATTTTGTACACCCGCAGGCAAAGTTCTAGGGATCGCAAGAGTAAATCGCACACGCCCCCTCTCACCTGGCGAAATGGAGGCGAGATCTCCATTTCCGGACTGGCTCCAGGAAATGGTTCTGTTCTGTGAATTATAAAATCCTCCTTGCTGGGGGGCGAGACTGGTCTCGTCATAAACGCCCGAAAGTGATGCCTCCACGACCGCGTTTGTAACAGGAACGGAAAGATTGTTGGTCCAGTTTATTTCAACGGGAATACGATCGCCAGGTGCCGCACTAGTGCTTCCTCCGGGCACTCCCACGCTCAAAGAAAGGAATGGCCGTGATACGGAAACAGTGGAAAGGGCCGAGGCGATCTCGCTTTGGGTTGTTGCGCTTCTGTCCGCCCCCGCTACAGCTACAGAAAATCTGAAAGTCCTCTCTTCATCGTTTTCCGCTTCAAGTGTTCCGCGCATACGTATAGTTTTCTTGTTTCCGGTCGGCATATCACCCAGACGCCACACATTGTCATCTGTGAAAGGTTTTGGTGTTGATGAATCTAGGATAAATCCGAAAGGATATTCTGCGGTGAGTGTTACATTGCCGATAGTATCCGCAGAATTTGATTCAACAGAGATGCTCATATCAAACGGCTGCTTGGCAACAACCCTCGTTGGCATAGAAACATGGAGAATGACCGGGGCAGAGCCGATGGCAAGAGAAAAAGACGATTCTTTCACAAAAGTGGCCTGCGAGCCGGGAATGTGATATTCAAGACGTGTAGAAAAAACAGCAACGTCATCCTTTTCCCCGTAAAGCACCATTGAAACCTGCTTGCCTGCCGATTTTCCAGAGCCAAGAGAGCCGATTTCCAATTCTTCAGATTCAAGAACCCGCTCACGGCTTTCTACCGCCCGCGCATCCCGCGGATATGTTATTTTCAGGACCGCATCTTCTATGGCACGGGCATTTCTGTTCTCCACCCGCACATCAAGCGAAAGCGGCGTTGCAGCAGGAACAATGGATGGCCCGGCGATGATGATATCTATATTTTTTTCCGAGACAGAAGGACCGCCAAGGAAAAAGCGATAGCCGGCAAAGAGCAGGGCAATCGCTGCAAATCCGAGAGAAACCAGAAAAATTTTCTCAAAAATTTTTCTGTGAGGATGCTCCTTGTCAGCTGAAACAAGCTCGGAAAGAGGGGTGTCAGAAAAAGCATTCTCCTCCGGCACGTCCACCGCCTCTGAAAGCGGGATTTGGGAACGTTCTGTCTTTGGTAAACGGTTCTCATCACGGGAATACAGAGCTTCCTCCAATCTATCCAGGCGGCCGTCTTTTTTCTGATCCATATTCATTATTATTATACCCTGTAGTAAAAAATTATAGCGGAAGCAACCTGGCTAAAAAGAGACTAAGACTTGGGCAAACGCCCCGGAGTGGTCTCTTTTTAGCCAGGTTGCGGAGCGTATGATGTTAAAGATGACTTTCCTTGAGCCCCTCATTTATGCGCGAAAGTATCATTTTAGTGTGAGGAAGAGAGCTTTCTATGAGACCGCGACTGAAAGTTTTCCATTCTTTGAACGGCTCCGGCATGTCATCAAAGGAAACGTATCCCAAAAGAGCCATCACCCTACCTACAAAAATTATTTCATAGGCCTTGAGATTCTCCTCGTCCGCAACTTTCAAAAATTTAAGCCCTGAAGTGATACATTCAAAAAGTTCATGGTTCTTCTGTTCTTCTGAAACCCTTCCCACAAGTGAAAGTACACGGCCCATAAGAGTGCGACGTGCTAGAGACAATGGAATTTCGCCCAAAGAAAAGAAGATGTTCTCCGAGGCATCCGCGTGCACCAGCCGCCAGCCGTTCTTGCCACGCACGAAGCCGTAAGTTCCAAGGGTGTAAGGGACGATGTGGCCCTTGAGTTTGGCCTCCGCTTTACGAGATGAAATAGCTTTGGCACGTATAAGGCCCAAATCTCGAGAAAGAAAAGTAACAAGCATGTTTCCCTCCCCCGCTCCTCGGCAGGAAAGTACTACAGCAGGCGATGAGTAGATTCTATGCATATTCTTATGATTTTTCTACGCTCACCACCTGCGCTTCATCATTTTGCGAATCTTCCCACACAAGTTCTTTTATATTCCCCTGTTTTTTTATCAGCTCCTCAAATGGCATGAGAATATTTTTTGCGGATGAAGATGCGGATACGACCACTTTCGCTTCATCTTTCGGAGAAAACCCCGCCTCTTTTCTTTTTTCCTGAATATTTCTCAAAAGTTCCCTCATTTCCCCTTCAGCTTTAAGCTCCGGGGTTATTTCCAGTACCAGAAAAGTTTTTTCCGTAAGTGTTTCATCAACGGCAATATTTTTTACGTTCAGTTCATCTTTTATAAGCAGGACGAGTTCTTTGTTTGAGCCGATAGTTTTATCTTTTATACGAAGTTCTTTTAGCGGCTGGCGTATCTTTATGCCTGCACGCGAACGGAGTAGAAGTGCGTGGGAAACTATCTCCCGCAATTCTCTCATTTGCTGGATAAGGCGCATATCTGCTTTAGGAACCGCCGGCCAGTCCGCCAGATGGACGCTTTCAGGATCTGCGGCACCCTTCACACTCGCCCAAAGTGCCTCGGCATAGAAAGGTGTCATGGGAGCCATAATGCGGGCAAGTGCGTGGAGCACGTAGCGGGTAGTTCGGGAGGCGGCGCGCGCGTCATCTCCTTCTCCTTTGAAACGCTCCCTTGAACGACGGACATACCACTGGGAGAGATCCCCTATGAAATCCCTCACCGCGCGCGCCGCCTCCAAAATGCGGTACTCATCCATATTTTTTTGAGCTGTTTCGCTTAATTCAGCAAGGCGCACCATTATCCACCTGTCCAAAACATTCTCTGAATCACACTCGGCTTCATCATTCACTTTGTACATCTCATAAAAAGAGAGTACGTTGGTCGCCAAGCCAAAAACTTTACGCGACATATCACGCACGGATTCAGGATCAAAATTCTTGGGTTCTCCCGGTTCTTTTACCGCGAACATCCAGAAGCGCAAGGCGTCCACCCCGAAATCTTTGGCAGCTTCCCATGGATCAATGGTGTTACCGATGGATTTGGACATCTTTTTTCCTTCCTTATCCAGAATGTGCCCGAGGCATATTACATTTTTGTAGGCACGGCCCCGGTCCATAAGCATTCCCACCGCATGCAATGTATAAAACCATCCTCGTGTTTGATCCACACCTTCGCATATATAATCCGCCGGGTATGCGATATTTTTTGTATCAAATGGAAAATGCACTTGTGCAAAAGGCATGGAACCGGCGTCCAACCACACATCCATCACCTCCTTCACTCTCCTGTATTCTTTATTGTCTTTTTCCAAAACTATTTCATCTATATACGGCTTATGAAGATCTAAGGAAAAATTTTCGTCATGCGGAAGAGGTACGAAAGGCAATTCCCTCACCTCTGCATTATCAAAACGTTTGAATTCTTTAATGAACGCCCGGGTATCAGCCGGCTGATATTCCTTGCCTGTCGGAGTAAAAAGCCCTGCGTTCACAAAGCAAAGCCATGCGGGCGCACCGTGAGTAACTATGAGTATGTTCTTATCTTTGTATTTCCTTTCAAGCTCGTAAAGAAATTCGCCTACACGCTTTCGCACTTCCACAAAAGATTCACCTTGCGGGATGGGCTCGGTGAACCAGCCATCGCCCTGCCTGTACACGAAATTGTGATATTCGTTCCAATTCTTTCCGTCAAAAATACCGGGATTTATTTCAATAAGCCGCGCATCCTCAATAACGTTCTCCTCCGCAAGGCCGAGCCCTTTCCTCACTATCTCCGCTGTCTCCTTGGTGCGGGCGAAAGGTGATACGAAAATGAGTTCCACGTTTTTTCCTTTAAGGTCGCGAGCGGCTTTTTCTGCCTGCTTCTGGCCAACGTCCGTCAGATGGTCTTTCTCCTGCCCCGCAAAACTAACTTTTTCATGAGCATTGCCTTCCGTTCCACCATGACGCATCACCATGTAGCGATTGCCGGATTTTTTTGAATATTTTTTAAGAGTTTCTATTGAATCCACCACTATTCTGTCGCCATCTGCTGATTCCCACACAGGAAGAGGTGTACCCCAGTAGCGCTCACGGGAAATAGCCCAGTCTTTTACATCTGCCAGCCATTCTCCGAAGCGGCCGTCGCGGATATGTTCCGGCTCCCAGTGTATTTTTTTATTTTCAGAAACGAGTGCGTCGCGAAGCTTGCTCATCCTGACATACCATGAATCACGCGCGTAATAAATGAGAGGTGTGCCACAGCGCCAGCAGTGAGGATATGAATGTTCGTACTTCTCTTTTTTGAAAAGGAGATTTCTGTGGGCAAGATCTTTTATTATCTCCACATCAGTTTCTTCATCTTTTACGAACCTTCCCTCCAAAAACCCGGTGCCTTTCACGAAGTGGCCCGTTTCATCCACCATATGATGTTTTGGCAGGCCTATTTTTGTGCCTAGCTCAAAATCATCCTGGCCATACATAACGGCTGTGTGAACAATTCCCGTACCGTCTTCCGTATTCACGAAATCGGCAGAATAAACTTTGAAAGCTTTTTCTAATTTCCCACTTTCTGCTCTCGGAATCTCTGTTTCCAAATATGTATACGGTGGCAGATATTTAGTGCCTATAAGTTCTTTTCCTTTTATACTTTTTTTAATAATTTCATAACCGTCCCCGAGAACTGAAAGACGCGCTTCGGCCAGGATGAAAAAATCTTCTCCCGACTTTACTTTCACATAATCAATATTTTCTCCCACCGCAAGAGCCAAGTGACCGACAAGAGTCCAGGGTGTCGTCGTCCACGCCAGGAAAAAAGTATTCGGTTCCCCGACAACCGGAAACTTAACGTATACAGACAAGTCTTTTACATCTTTATAACCCTGTGCCAATTCGTGCGAAGAAAGACCGGTGCCACAGCGAGGGCACCACGGCACCACCTTATAGTCTTTATACAAAAGATCTTTTTTATGGGCTTGCGAAATTATGTTCCAGACAGACTCAATGTATTGAGGAGTGTAAGTGAAGTAAGCATTATCCTGATCAAGCCAATATCCGATCCTGTCCGTGAATTTCCGCCACTCATCTATATAGGTGCCGACATTTTTTCTGCATTCTTCATTGAAACGTGCGATGCCGTAATTTTCTATATCTTTTTTGGATGAAAAACCAAGCTTTTTTTCCACTTCAAGCTCTACCGGCAAGCCGTGCGTATCCCAGCCGCCCCGGCGAGGAACATGAAAACCCTGCATGGTTTTGTAGCGCAGGATCACATCCTTGAAAGCCCGAGATATGAGGTGGTGAATGCCAGGGCGGGCGTTCGCTGTAGGCGGACCTTCGTAAAATACGAATTCTTTTTTACCGCCGAAGAGGCCGCGACGTTTACCGGCATTTTTCGCAAGAGACTTCTCAAAAATCCCATTTTCTTTCCAAAATGAAAGAACCGCCTCTTCGGCGGTGGGCAAGCTTTCCTTCAGGAGTCCGCTCGGAAGCGGCTTCGAAAGGAGAGATTTATCTTCTCCCGCCTTTTCGCTCATGCTCCTATTATAACTTATCTGAAATAGAAAAACGGCCCGGAGTTATTCAAATCTCGGGGCCGTTTGATGCTTATTGTCTGTCCTCAGCGATGCGGGGCTATCAACAGACTGAATGACTGTCTGGCCCGATTGAGGCGTGATTTTACAGTGCCCTCATGGCACCGAAGGATCTTTGCCATCTCCGCGTATGTCCGCCCTTCCATCTCTCTCATAAAGAAAATCACGCGGTGGTGTGTTGGCAGTTTATCCATACACTCTCTGACGAGTTTCCGCAGACGCCTCTGTTCAAGTAGGCGGTCCAGATCTTGCCTCTTGTCCTCAAACTCCACCGCACGCGAATCTTCGCCTCCATCTCTTTCAAGTTCCTGGAACAGAACTATTGGTCTACGGCGTCGGTTCCTTAGTTCGTTTTTGGCCAGGTTCGCCGCGATGGTGTGTATCCATGTTGAGAACTTACGGCCATTATCGAACCTCTCCAGATGTTTGCTAACTCGTGCGAAAGTCTCCTGCACGAGATCTTCCGACCGCTCCCAATCATCCACGCTCTTGAACACGAAAAACCTTAGGCGCCTGGAGTAACGTCTGTATATCTCCCCCATGGCACTTTCCTCTCCTGAGAGGAACATCTCTACCAATTTCTCGTCAGTGATGCCCTCGTAGCGAGATTGGGAAGACTTCGGGACGTTTAGTGTCCCTCCTGCCACCTGCACCGCTGCACTAGATCTCATGGCAAGCCCTCGGAAAGGATGTGGGGTGTGTGCTTCTCACCCCATATAATCACTATGAGAAAATTACCGCAAGTATGAATATTTAAAAACAAAAAAACCGAATAGCCATATTATGGCTTGGGGCATTACATTTTCTCCGGCGCAGCCATAGCAAGAAGAGAGAGGCCTTTAGAGAGAGTTTCCCGAGCAGCAAAAATGAGCCCTAGACGGGCTGGTGAACCTGCATCACCCGCCACCACTATCTGCTCTTTTGCATAATAAGAGTTCACAGTAGATGCAAGTACGAGCAAATATTCAACGATATGATTCGGGGCGAATTCCTCTGCAGCTCGCGCTACAACATCAGGAAATCTTGCAATAATACGCGCCACATCTCTTCCTTGTGCCGGCACTATGTCTGCCGCTGGTTCAATTCCTTCTGCGCGAGCTTTTTCAATTACTGAACAAAGTCGCGCGTGGGTGTACATCAAATACGGGCCCGAATCACCTTCAAAAGAAACTGACCTGTTCATATCAAATATCACATCTTTTCCCGGAGACTGTTTGAGAATTGAAAATTTGATAGCCCCCACAGCCACTTTTTCCGCCAATGCCTCGTCTTCCCCTGCGCGGCCGGAAGCTTTCATTACCTCAAGAGCTTTTTCTTTCACCTCTTTAATTAGAGACTCGGCAGATATCACATCTCCGGTACGCGAAGACATTTTCCCGCTCGGCAAACGAAGCATTCCGTGTGAAATGTGAACCGTTTTTCCTGCAAGCTCTGGCATCACAAGTTCGGATGCTTTGAGAACCACCTTGAAATAATCATTCACTTCATTTCCCGTCACCACAATGGAAGCGTCGTAAGGATTTTTATCCCACTTCAGTTTCGCAAGGCCTAATTCTTTTGCTTCGTATGTGGGCAAACCCTGGGAACTGATGAAAACACGTGTGTGAAGCGCCGGGTCATATTTCTCTCCATGAAAAACAATCGCTCCATCGCTCTCTTCAAAAACTTTTCCCAAAAATTCTTTTACCAATGCGGTGCCAATGGGCGCCGTCTCGCTCTCAAAAAATAAATAATTGAATTTCGTGCCGAGCTTTTCATACATATCGTCAAAATATTCAAGAGATGTTTTCCTGCCGGCATCATAAAGCGTATTCACCTTTTCATCGCTCCTTTCGTATATTGCCTTGTTTATTATCTGGATAGCTTCTTTATTGTTCTCATACTCCCTTTCACCGAAAACATATGCCTCACCCCATGAAAGGGCTTGATCTTGGATTTTCCCCCAGACAGCTTTTGCCACATGAAGCCCCACATCTCCTTGGTAGCATGCTCTTTTAACTTCAGCCCCTTGGGAAGCCACGAGGCGGGAAATAGCTTCACCTACGGCGTTAGACATCAGATGCCCTATATGAAATTCCTTGAAAGGATTGGGATCCGTGTATTCAACTATCACCTTTTTCCCCGACAACATACCAACATTCTCAAGTATGTTGGTATGTTTTATTTGAGAGAGGAGGAATGGATCGCTTAGAGTGAAGTTGATGAACCCGGGCCCCGCAACACTTATGTCTGAAATAAAATCAGGTTTTTCAACTCTCAATTTTTGCGCAATTTCTTTCGCCACATCCAAGGGTTTCCTTTTTTCCCTAGCAGCAATTGCAAGTGCAGCATTCGTCGTGATATCTCCGAAAGAAATATTTTCCACAAACGAAACACTCCCCGCTTCAGGAAGAACTTCTTTGAGCCAGCTTTCAACTTTTTGGAGTATCGTATTTTTCATTATTTTCCAGTACTTCCAAATCCTCCTTCTCCTCTTTCAGTAGAAGAAAGTTCGTGAGACTCCTCTATATGAACATTTTCTATTTTCTGAATTATCATCTGGGCCACCTTGTGTCCTGCTTCCAGTTTATATGTTTCCTGAGAAAGATTAATGACCCCCACCATTATCTCTCCTCTGTATCCCGAGTCTACAACACCCCCCATGGTTTTCAGTCCGTGTTTGTGTGAAAGACCGCTTTTGTCCCAGATCGCTCCGAAATACCCTTCCGGGAATTCCACAGCAATGCCAGTCCTCACCTGCACCCTCTCTCCGGATTTTATTTCCGTATTTTCAAGCGAAAAAAGGTCACATCCCGCATCACCTGTTTTGGCATACACAGGCAACTTTGCATCGGGGTGAAGTTTCTTAACTTTCAAGGTCAACATGAAGAAACTATATCACTTTTGACATTGCTTCAAAAAACACTAGGATGTCAAAAGACCCTAGCCCTTTGAGGAACCAATGCGACGACCTGAAGAACGAACCCCAGACCGGCAGTATCTCTCATGCCTTGAGTACATCTTGAAAAACGGAGAGGTTATCAAAACTACTCCGCAAGGTGTGGGAGCAATAACGGATTTCACGGCTCCCAAGATCTGGTACGACCTCGACAATGGATTTCCGATCATTACGGAAAGAAATGCCGCAAGCTTCTGGAGAAAAGCCATCGATGAACTCTTTTCGTTCGTTCGAGGAGAGATAACTTTCGATGGCTTAAGGGAAGCCGGATGCGGTTGGTGGGATCAGTGGCGAGAAAATGCGGAAGGAATGCAACTTGGCGACACGCTCGGCAAGGCCTCTTATGGTGGCGCCTTCCACGATTTCCCCATGCCTGACGGGAGCACGTTCAATCAGTTCCAGAATCTCGTTAAGCAGATGGAAAAATTTCCTGAAGCGCGAACTCATTTCATCACGCCATGGATACCTTTCTGGCTCGTGCGTGGAGAAAATCAACAAGCAGTTGTTGCACCGTGCCACGGATGGATACATGCCCGGAATGTCAACGGCAAGCTGGTAATTCATATGTTCCAGCGATCATGCGATTTTCCAGTTGGTGTTCCATCAAACATCATCCAATACGCCGCGTTTACTCAGGCATTTGCAAGTCAACTCGGGCTCAAGCCCTGGCAGTATGTCCACTCATTCTCTGATGCTCACATTTACGAGAATCAGGTCGAAAATGTGAACATCCTCATCAAACGGGAACCGAGAACATTTCCAACTGTAAGACTTATTCGGCCCGTTACGGACATCTTCAAGGTCGATTCGAGTTGGTTTGAGCTTGAGGACTACAATCCGCATCCCGGAATGAGAATTCCGGTCGCAACCTGAGGAAAGCGAATGGCCACAATTATCGCGGCGGTAGCCAAGAACGGTGTTATTGGGAACGGAGGGAAAGTTCCCTGGCGCCTTCCCCACGATATGGAACGTTTCAAGAGACTCACTTTAGGAGGAGTGGGTATCATGGGACGATCTACGTGGGAATCCTTGCCACCAAAATGGAGACCGTTGCCTGGCCGGAGGAATATTGTCATCACCAGTAATCACTCCTACCGAGCTGAGGGGGCTGAAACAGTTCAAAATCTTGAGGAAGCCCTCAATCGTGCTGGTAATGAAAAGGGGGTGTTCTTGATAGGAGGCGAACGTGTATACAAACAAGGTTTGCAATATGCGGACCGTCTCCTTATTACCCTTGTGCATTGTGAGCCGCTGGGTGATACGTTCTTTCATGAAGTGCTTGGATGTGATCCGAAAGAATGGTGGCTGGTATTAGGAACACCTGACCCACCGCCCCCTGAAGGTCAACCGACATCCGAGTTTCTGTGGTATCACAGGATCAGTCCACCGCCTACGCGACAAGCGTAGGCGGTTCTTGTATTCAGAAAGAAAAGCGGCTAGGATGATTTTGATGAGGAAAAAGCATGTGGTGATGCACCACTCCCGTACAGATGACCAACGTGCGATTCATAAAAAGATCATTAAAGACGGAGTTTGTCCTTTTTGCTGGAAATATTTTACAAAATATCATAAAAACCCCATCCTTAAGAAGGGGAAATACTGGATCGTTACAGAAAATGCCTGGCCATACCAAGGAACATCCCACCACTTTCTTTTCGTTCATAAACGCCACATTGAACACCTTTCTAAAATTAAACCAGATGAGTGGCAGGAACTTTTATTATTAATTAAAAAAACTACTTTCCCTTCAGTTAAAAACGGCGGGAGTTTTTTTATTCGCTTTGGAGACGGGGATATTACCGGGGCCTCCGTTACCCACCTTCACGCCCATGTGATACAAGGAGGCAAGAGGAAAACAAAAAAAACTGATCCTCTTATGGTTCAACTCGGCTACAAAATATAAAACGAAAGCCCCCTCACGATAGAGGAGGCTTTGAGACCTTTACGATCTCGACGTTACCTGAACGAAGAATATCTTGTGCTGCTACAAGGGAATACCCTTCGGAGTAATACACCTTGCAAATCCCCGAACGAACAATATCCATTGCACATACAGGGCATGGGAAGGTAGTTACCATGAGACTTGCGCCTTCGGTCGATACCCCCTTTCGTGCTGCCCAGCAGATTATCTCTTTCTCAGCATGATGAGCCGATGAAAGTTCAATTTGCTGTCCAGGTTTGAAAGGAGAGCGCGGATCGCCCATGACCGAGCATGAATGTTCGGTCGGCATATGGACATTGAATCCACTAGTGATCACTTTCCCATCCCGTACGAGCAAAGCTCCGACTTGCCTCCACCAATCAGGACTGCGAGATGCTTCTGCATACGCACGCCCCATCAATTCAACAAGAAGAGCATCGGTGGATATTTCGCGATCAGATTCTACAGCAACGGCCTTTTGGACATTCCCCCAATCCCATCGCAACACTATCGGATCGAAGGATGCATTCGCTTCCCCGAGAAACTTCTCCGCTGCGGCACGAGATACATCTTCATCAGGAAGAATAATTGATGTTCCATCCTGACCTAAAATACGAAGCGTATCTTCATTTGCCACCCCCACCTCTCTTTCATCCTTTTCCTTAGACAGCGCAGCTTTGATGATATTTACCATCAAAGCTGGCGGCAATGCTCTCATATCTCTTGCGAGATAATCGAGCATAGGAAATTCTTTTGGATCTAGGAGATGGATATCACCCGGATGGCGTTTCAAAAATCCCAGATATCCCGAGTGAAGTACAGGGACATAGGCCACGATGGCGAAGTTTCTCATAGGCCCTGCAGGTGTGAATTGAACTCATCCAGAACAGCTTGAAGTTTTGCGATAAGTTCCGCTCGTCCATCGATCATGAGATTTCGAATAGTTGCCGTCGTGGATGTCTCCGCCTGAGGCTTGAGAGTATGAACTGTCAGACCATACTTATCACGGAGGAATACTTTTTTCTCCTCCGTGTAATCAGCAGTCGTCTCCGAGGTGATGAGAACATCAGGACGGATCACCTCAATGTCATCTTCCTCACCGTGGTGTGTGTCGCGTATCGTGACGATATCGACATACCGAAGATGAAGGATCATCTCAACACGCTCATCTTCGGAGACGATAGGACGAGTGGGCCCTTTTCGTTTCCGAGTAAGAGCATCGGTATCGATCGATACGATGAGAATATCTCCCTCTGCTTTCGCTTGGGAAATGTAACGGGCATGCCCGACATGGATGAGGTCATAGACCCCTTTGGTCAGGACAATGCGCTTACCCATAGAACGCAATGCGGCCACCACCTCTTTCAATTCCCCATAATTCGGAATGAAACGGTGTCGAAAGTTCATCTTTGGCTCAAGAACCTTCCCCACCCTTAGCATGGGCGTAAGAGGTTCTTGTGGAACAGTCGTGACAATGGTCATGAGAACACCCCTTTGGCATAGGTAACTTTGAAGAACGGTCCACCTCAAAGATTACCTGTTTACTCTTAGTTGTCAAAAAAACAAAAATGCCTCGTGGGGTATGCGGAAGTGCATACGGCTCACGAGGCATTTTTCTTGATCTGTCGGAGGGCTTTGTCAATCTTGTGAAAATCCCCCTCACCCTTCACCTCCATGCTGGCACTCTGCACTGATAGCGACATTTGCATGTACACATTTTCCTCACCACCCCCGATATGTATCAAAAGAATGGGGTGAGCGGATGTGCGGACTAGCCATCGGATTTCCTTTGCCGTGTCAGACGGAAATTCCGGAAAAAGGATGGCGACATCGGAGCTGGCCAGCAATCCCTCTACTTTGAGGAAATTTTTGGCCAGCGCCGCTCGGTTGCCCGGCTTGGATTTGAGATACTCGTAGATCTTCTGAACGAGCGCTCTCTTTTCCTTAGGTGAACTTTCCGACAGATCGGAAAGAACGATTTTCATAACGCTCCTCCGAAATGGGTTCTGCCCGAAGAATATAAGCTTTTCTACTTAACGTCAACCCCCATTGAACGTGCCGTGCCAGCAATGATTTTCTTTGCAGCATCAATATCTCCGGCATTAAGATCCGGCATTTTCATTTCCGCGATATCTGTCAATTGTTTATCATTCAGAGTTCCTATTTTGGTGGCAGGAGCGTGACCTGAACCTTTTTCCTGTCCGAGTGCTTTTAAAATAAGAGCCGAGGCGGGCGGGGTTTTTAATATGAAAGTGAAAGTTCTGTCGTCATAAACGGTTATTTCCGCAGGAATAGTGTCCCCCATTTTGTCGCGGGTGGCGTCATTGAACTGCTTTATGAACTCGCCAATATTGATGCCAGCCTGGCCAAGAATAGGACCCACAGGCGGCGCCGGAGTGGCCTTTCCACCTGGGAGCACTACTTTGAGTTTTTTAGCTATTGCTTTTGCCATAATAATGTTGCGACAGACTACCTTAGATCTTCTTTATCTGCAAGAAATCCAATTCCACAGGGGTAGCGCGACCGAACATGGAAACCAGCACCCGCACCTTACCTCTTTCCTCGTCAACTTCTTTAACCTTACCTTCAAGGTCCTTGAAAGGCCCGTCAACAATAAGAACGGAATCTTCAACAGAGAGGTCAACATTGTGCATCACCTTGTCTGCACTCATGCGAGCAAAGAGAGAATCAACTTCTTTTTTATCCAGAGGCACGGGGTACACGCCGGAACCCACGAAGCCCGTCACTCTAGGAGTATTTCTAACCACGTACCATGAATCGTCGGTAACTATCATATCCACCAAGATATAGCCGGGGTATATCTTCTCCTCTTCTTCCACACGCTTTCCGCCTTTTATCTTTATCTTTTTTTCCGTTGGAACGATGACCTGGAATATCCTGTCTTCCATACCGAGAGATTCAATACGCTGTTTCAAATTGCGCATAACAGCGTTTTCATATCCAGCGTATGTGTGGATGACGTACCAATTTCTCCCGACTTCTATTTTTTGTTTGGACATGGAATAAAAATAACTAATGGCTGATAAACAGTAACTTTAGGAGATGATGAGAGACAACAGTCGGGACAATATGAAATCCGCTGCACCGAGGTAAATAGCGATGGCAAGTGAAAGACCGATAACGATCGCAGAGTAGCTAATAGCCTGTTTGCGGGTGGGCCAGCTTACATGAGAAAGCTCGCTTCTGGTTTCCTTTATGTATTCTCCGATTTTCATATATAAGAAATGTGGGTTAATAAAAAAAGCCCCGAGGGCTCTAACACCCCCCTATTCTATCACTACCCCCCAAAAGGTCAAATATTTAAAGAGCGAGGGGTATTCTCTGAAAATGTTTTTTGAGTAAAGCACTCAGACACGAAAAGAGACTAAGACCCGGGGCACGCCCCGGAGTGGTCTCTTTTTGTGTCTGAGTGCGTGCTTCCAATTTTCAGAGAATACCCCGAGCGACATCTTTATCTGATCTCGTAAACAACCGTCACATTTGATGTGATCTTCTGCTCGCCTGTAGGGAGAGAGGGTGGTACCTGTCCTGTGCCTCCGCGGCCATCTGCCACTTCAGCTTTGAGAAAATAGGGGTATCCGCCGCCAGAGGACTCATCAAAGGAAACTACGCCTTTTATGCGAACTCCCAAATCCTTTGCGAGTTCCTTGGCTTTCTTTCTGGCATCTTCAATCGCCATTTGCCTTGCCTGCCTTTTCACTTCTTCGTCGTTCTCAACGATGAATTCAAGACCGGAAACGTTTGTAGGATTATTCCTTCCAATAGCCGTTACAAGATCACCTGACTTTGAAAGATCTTTTGTGCGGATCTCAACGGTCTGGGTAGCATCAAATCCGTCCGGACGGCTTTCATATGAGAGCGGGCAATAAAGACCCGAGCAAGGAACAGGCACTTGAGTGTAGTGGGGATACACACTGTAGCTGGTAGTTTTTATATCTTTCTCCGAAATACCTAGCTCCTTCACGGCATTTATGATATTCGTGACAGACTTGTTCATTTCGTTCTGCGCGGATGTTACATCCCCTGCTGTGCGGGTAACGGTGAAGGAAATACGCATAGTATCCTGAACGGTGCTCACTTCACCGGTTCCCTGAACAGTAATGACTTTTCTGTTTGCAGCCACTCCGTCACGTCCACCTACGCAAGACACCACCAGAAATACAACTACTGCCAATATCACCCAAAATCTCCAAGTGTGAGCTTTGCTCCATGTCGGATTGTTTTCCATAAATGTGTATGTCGTTTATTTATAAGATAATAATGTTTTATCCCTATTTCACTTTTTGCCGACGCATTATAACCTCTTTTGCTTCAGAAGAGAAAGCAGCGAAAGCCCATATGCCCAAAGGCAATACAAAACGTCCATTTTCCTCTTCAATTCCAAGTATTCCCGAAAGGGTTTCCATACCCGTGGCGGCCGAAAGGAGATTTGCATACGAGATATGGGAATACTCCGAAGCATAGCCATTCAAGAGAATGCCAAGGGGTTTTTGGGAGAGTAGAGCAGTTGCCCCCTGCAAAAGCACCTCTATCTTTTCTTCAATTTTGAAAACCTGCCCCTGGCTTCCCCGTCCGAAAACAGGAGGGTCAAGAATGATGAGGTCGTATTGATTGCCGCGACGCGCTTCGCGCTTAAGGAATGAAAGTGCGTCGTCCGTGATGAAGCGGATGGAATCGGAAACACCGTTCTCTGCCGCCGCCTCTTTGGCCGCACTGCTTGCCATACGCGAACTATCTACATGCGTCACCTCCGCTCCACCTTTAGCGCAAGCGATGGATGCTAAACCAGTGTGTGCAAAAAGATTCATAACTTTTACTTTACTTCGGCGAGCGGTTCTTGATACGCACAAATTCTCCAGGGCTTTCCACTGCTTCGCATGTTCAGGAAAAATACCTATATTTCTACCTTTTCCTATTTCCACTTTCGCTGAAATATCTGAAATTACACATTCAAAAGATTGCGAGCTATTTTTTGAGAACGACCATCCGTTCTTACCTAAAATGCCGTCAGACTTGAGCCATGCAGAAGGATTACTTTTAGGCCAAAGCGCCTGGGGCTCAGGACGCACCAAAAAAGTCTCTCCGAAACGCTCCAATCTTTGCAGATCCCCCGAATCCACTAGGGAATATCCTTTTTCCTTGCGAGTAATAAAATCCATAAGTCTTCATATTAACTCAAAAAACATAAAGGGCTGCGCTATTTTGCGCAGCCCCGTTCTTTTACCGTTCTGGTCTTTCAATTTTTTTGTTCGTACGTCGCTTTAGTGCACCCTTCTTCCCACCTGATTCACCATATTGGCGAGAAGCTCGGCCATCTCTGCCGGCACTTGCACCGGCAAACCAACGGCGGCCACGGAAGCTTCTTCCGTGGAATATTTGGCGATGCGCATCTCGGCATCACCAAACCTGA
This sequence comes from uncultured Candidatus Saccharibacteria bacterium, assembly GCA_964582295.1. Lineage (GTDB taxonomy): Bacteria > Patescibacteriota > Minisyncoccia > Phycocordibacterales > Zambryskibacteraceae > 12-FULL-44-12b. The sequence continues at coordinate 173,912 of CAZOQP010000001.1, read as the reverse complement.
TCTGAGCCAACGCTAGGACATCCACGTCTTTGACGTGTCTCCCATGGCTTTTGAGCTCCATCTTTCTCCCCGTGAACACGAGCTGGACGCCCGAGCTTGTATTCCAGGGTTCGTTGCGGATGCGCTCCCTCATCATGACGCGCACCGCCCAGGCCCTGCACCTGTCCTCTGCCTCCTGAGGCGTGATGACTTCTTGTGCAGGTGTGACCCTGGCTCCTCGTTCGGTAGTACTGCCACTGCTTGCCGAAGTGTTTCCTCGCGCCCGTTCAAAGTGAAAGGCGGAAAGGCGGCCAGCGTGGGGTAGGGTCATTGCGGTATCTCCCTTCGTTGGGATTGATAAAGGAACTGCTGGAACGTACAACAAAGAACAGCCGCTGTCCATCTTATACTCTCTCCAAGTGAGGTCAAGCCCTACAATACGACTAAGACACACCCCAAAATAATGATGAGTGATGAGATGGATTTGCGAAGAAGCCGGCTCTCGTGGAATATCTCACCCCCTATGATCGTAGTGAAAAAAGAAGATGAGCGCTTAATGGTGGAGACAAGACCCACGAAAGCTAGCTGAAGAGCTTTCAGTTCAAAGAAGTTGAAGGCCACCGTGAAAATAGATGCGAGTGCAATAGTGCCGCCATCCGTTTTCAATGCCTCGGATATTCCGCGCACACCTCTCCCCCAGCCGGAGTTCACGAACAAGAACATGACTGCCATGAAAAGATTCACGAAAAATATGTACGAAAATACGTCAACCGCGTGGCGGGACATAAGCGTTCTGTCCACCGCTACGCCGAGAGCGTAAAAAACCACGGACATAAGTATGAAGATAACGTATTTTGAGCCGAAGAATTTTTTTATGGATTCCAATATTTTGAGATGCGGCGCTACCGAAAGAACATAAGACCCAACTATCATGAAAAATATTCCTAATATATCTTTTTGCTGTAGATGCTCACCCAAAAATACCAAGCCGGTTATGGCGGCAGCACCAGGATTGAGTGCCATAAGAGGGGCAGCTGTTGAAATATCCAAATGTCTCATACCTTTCGCGGCCAAGCGGATAGCAATAGAGCCGAAAGCAGCTGTAACGAGCATGAGGATGATAACCTGCTGGTTCAAGACACTGAAATCTACGAAAAATAGGAGCGGCAGGGAAAAAAGAAATGTAATAACTGCGTAAGTGGAAGAAAAACTTAAAGAATGAACTTTATTAAGAGCTTTCTTTTCTACCAGCGAGGTTAGAGAAAAGAAAACGGCTGCGAGAAGTGCATATATATACCAGGGCATGCTTATAGCTTACAGCTTAAAGTCCGCCTCTTCTAGGAATGACACACTCCTCCGCCATTCTTCAGGAAATATTTCTGATGATATTCTTCAGCCCGATAAAAGGTTTTTTCGAGGATTATCTCCGTTACTATCGGAGCTGGCCAGGTATTCCGCCAGCTGGCGGACCGTTCTAATTCCGCCTTCACTTTTTCCGCAATATCTTTTTGCTTTTCATCCGCGTAAAAAATGACCGAACGATATTGCTCTCCTACATCCGGGCCCTGCATATTTTTAGTGGTCGGATTGTGAATGGAGAAAAATTTTCTCACAAGGTCTTCATATGAAACTTTTGCCGGATCGAATTTTAACCGCACGGCTTCTGCATGCCCCGTTTTACCATTACACACATTTTCGTATGTGGGATTTTCCACCGCACCTCCCGTGTAGCCGACTTCTGTTTCCAAAACACCGTCCGTAAGACGGAAAGCATCCTCCACTCCCCAGAAACACCCAGCGGCAAATACGGCGTGTTCGCCCATACCTTTATCCTCGGCTCTCAAGACGCGAAATTATCTGGTTCAAAACTTTCTCCTGCTTCTCCAGATGCATAAGTATTACCTCCACTTCCCTTTCGGCTTTAGTATTTATCTTGAAATCCTCCTCTGCGCGTGCTTCTGCGTATCGGCCCTGAAGGTTCTGCCCGACCATAATAAGAGGCAAAAAGAACATCTGTATCACGTTTGAAATGAAAAGCCATAACACGAAAGCGGGATACGGATCGAATTGGAATTGGGACGGAGCGAAAAGATTCCACGAAAGCCAAATGAGCGTCCAGATAAAGATGATACAGAAAAAACCCATACTCCCGATACCTTCCGTTATCCATACGGCAAATTTTTCCACAGAAGTGAAATCTTTTTTGTATTTCAATATGGCGTTATGCACCGGCGGGCGCATTTTTTTGACCTCGGAAAGAGGGGGCGGTGTGTGCTGATTTGTTTCGTGAGTATTCATGGTTTTTAAAAATATATTTCAATCCCGTCCCACCATTCGTCACCATCTGTGTCGCGTTTTTCCTGGTCGGTAGTGGAACATCCTGTCTCTACCACCTCTCCATTTCCTGTTTCGCATCGCTCTTCCATATCTGTGAGGCCATCCTTATCTGTATCCAAAATACCTTTTTCCAAAAGGGCGGCAACGGCTTCTTTGGTAGCGCCCATCGTGCCGGTAAATCTTCCCCAATCTGGCATTACTGCAAGCACTTTGTATTCGTCGCTGTTCTCAGATTTTGCAAAAAATACACGCGACTGGGCATATCCTTCATTGTCCGTATTTACGATGTGGCGAAGAGGACTGCGGAGAACTGCCTGTTTTTCGTCGTACCACACCAAAGTGAGATCTTCGGCTTTAAAATCACTCACGTTCTCTGCCAGAGCATCCATAAGCTCAAAACATTCTTTTTGAAGAGAAGGATTACCACAAACAGTTGATTGTCTGAAAGACATGGCTCTGACAGTGGTTATGTCGTGTGCCTTTACTGCTGCAATGTATTTTTTCCAGACACCCTGAAGTTCTGCGATGACCTTTGCATCTGGAGATGTTGACGAAGGTTCACCAACTGCTATAGAGGGTGTAGAGATATCCGGCATAGAAACAGGCACTTGGGCGGCAGGAGAAGTTTCCCTATGGCTCACTCCCCACCAGACAGCACCCCCAACCACCAAAACTCCGGCAATCGCCGCAATGATGTTTTTCATACCTTAATTATACCGCACACTAAAAAAACTTTTATTAATGGGTGCCCTTCGGCAAGCTCAGGACACTCCAAAAATATAGTCGCCGGATCGTTTCCTTATTTTTGGGTGCCTACTGGGAATCGAACCCAGATTGGAAGTTCCACAAACTTCAGTGTTAACCTTTACACCATAGGCACCATAAGACGTTCGTTCCCATTTATACCACTCTTCGGGTATCCTAACAAAATGAGAAAAGTTTTAGGCCCCGATTTTTTCAACCGCCCCGCTGTGAAAGTGGCGAAAGATCTCATCGGGATGCACCTAGTGAGAAAAGTGAACGGAGAAATTATCGCGGACAAGATCACAGAAGCTGAAGCTTATGTAGGGCCGCATGACCTCGCCTGCCATGCCGCCAAAGGCAGGACAAAGCGTACGGAAGTAATGTTTTGCGAAGGAGGTACTTTATATGTTTATTTCGTGTACGGCATGCACTGGATGCTGAATGTGGTGACGGGAGAGAAAGATTACCCCGCCGCGGTTTTGATACGGGGCACCGAAAAATGGAGCGGGCCGGGGCGCCTCACCCGTGCATTTTCAATTGATAAAATCCTGAACGGTGCACCTGCAAACAAGAGAACGGGATTGTGGTTTGAAGATCGGGGCCGAGATGTTTCGCCACGAAACATCTCGGCCACTCCCCGCATCGGAGTAAATTACGCGGGGCCTGTGTGGGCAAAAAAACCTTACCGCTTCGTACTTACAACACCTGCAAAAAAGAAAGCGGTTCCGACGAAACGTCGGAACCGCAAGTAACACTGCACACTTTTCACAAACCTCACGCACTCATGCGACGAACACGATGGGAAAGAACAGCCCCCACTTCGTCGCTCCGGGCCCCATCAAACCCTGCAAGCCAGGGCCAGCATCGGTGGGCCGTCCAATCTTCATGAGGCCAAGGACCTATGGGTAAACGATACCCGAGATTCGTCAGATACCAGACGACCACATTCCGCCGAAGCACTGAAAGGGTTTCCTGATACCGCATTGCATTACGGTATCCAGTGTGAGCAATGATGCAGGCGAAGGCGTACGTCAGCTCATCGATGTCGTCAAATGAGAGCACCTCTCCCCGGTCGCGTCTCGGCCGAGGTTTTGCACTACGGCTCCATGTCGGACAATTCCGGCATAAGGCACCATACTGATTCCGAACACCTTCTTCCGAAAATCCATGGAACTCCATCTGGGTAGAATCTTTTGGTGCCACTTGTAAGGTGGATAGAAAATCCTCTACCCGCCTTGTGAAATCTATCTCAAAATCTGATCTATCTCTACAAGCTTCCTCGTCGAGATAAAAACTGAAGCGGTACGCCACTACCACAAGCAAAGCGGCGAGATCGGATGCACCAGCAGGGGCTGCCGGCAATATGATCGCGTTACGCACATAACCTCCATTGAAAAGGACTACTGTGAACATCCTAATTCAATGAGGTATATGTACAAAGTTAATAAGCGACAAGGACACACTTTTCTGCTAACGTATATTTCGATACTCTGTACGCGCGCTTAGCTCAGTTGGTAGAGCAACCCGTTTACACCGGGAAGGTCGGGGGTTCAAGTCCCTCAGCGCGCACTAAATATGTCAATTCCCCAAACTCTAGGCATCATCATGGACGGCAACCGCCGTTTCGCTAAAAAGCACGGACTGACTACTTTTACAGGACACGAAGCCGGATATAAAAAACTTGAAGAGGTGGTGGATTGGGCTATTGAGAAGGGAGTGAAAAATGTAATCGCCTATGCTTTCTCCACCGAGAATTGGAAGCGCACCGAAGAGGAAGTGGGTGGCCTCTTGAAGATTTTCACCTGGGCACTTACAGAAAGGGTGGGCGAAATAAAAAAGAAAGGTGTTTCGGTGCATTTCATTGGGAACCCTTCAGATTTTCAGGAAGACATCCAAAAATTAATTGAAAAAACTAAGAGTACCGCACCGGACGAAGAAAAAATAAAGCTTACTATCGCACTTTCATACGGAGGTCGGGACGAAATAATAAGGGCTATTAAAAATATCCCCACTAAAGATGTAGCGACTCTCACAGAAGAAAAATTCTCATCTTTTCTTGATACCGCCTCCATCCCCGATCCAGAGCTTGTTATCCGAACCGGAGGAGAAATGCGTCTCTCCAATTTTCTTTTATGGCAATCATCATACAGCGAGCTTATGTTCTCCGATACACTATGGCCGGATTTCTCAAAAGAAGAATTCTTTTTAATGCTAGAAAATTACGCTAAGCGCGAAAAGCGGAACGGAAAATGAAAAAAGAAAAAATAACCGTTCTTTATGAAGATGATGACGTGGTAGTAGTGAACAAGCCGGCGGGAATCCTGGTGCATGCGGATGGTGTTCATAAGGAAGAGACACTCGCCGATTGGGCGCTTAAGCATTATCCGCAAATGAAAGATGTGGGCGAAGAAGAGGTGCTTAAAAATGGCACGGCCATATTCCGTCCTGGCATCGTTCACCGCCTGGATAAAGAAACTTCGGGTGTTCTTCTTTTATGCAAGACAAAGGGCTCCCACACATACTTCAAAAGAGCTTTTCAGAACAGGAAGATACACAAGGAATACCACGCTTTGGTATACGGACCAGTAAAAGACGAACGCGGCGTCATAAAACGCCCTATCGGAAGAAGTTCTAGTGATTTCCGCCAGTTCTCCGCCCAGCGCGGCGCGCGCGGCGAGCTTCGCGAGGCCACCACTCAATTCGTAGTGCGTGAAAAAGGGAGCGACGCTTCATTCCTGCATGTCTTCCCTATCACCGGCCGCACACACCAGATACGCGTGCACCTGAAAGCTGTTCATCATCCGATAGTATGTGACTCCCTTTATGCATCAGGTAAACCCTGCCTTTTCGGATTGAACCGCCCCGCTCTTCATGCCTATAAGCTCACCTGGCCGGGCCGAGACGGCAAGGAAAAAAGCGTCATCGCGCCATACCCTGATGATTTTGAAACAGCTCTTACCTCTTTCAGGCAAAGCATTGCAGAAAGTCTCCCAAATGTGTTAGAGTAGCGCCCATTATGAAAACAACGTACGTAGTCTCTTCGGCGCCCATGGATGAGCGCATCAGCCTCGGATTAAGAGGCGGCGACAGCGTGCGTGTGTGGCAGAAGATCAAAGAAAAGGGAAAGATCCGCCTTCAGGCATTTGAAGGTCTTATCCTCGCTGTAAAACATGGAAGTACTCCGGGCGGAACCTTCACTGTGAGAAAGGTGGCCTCCGGCGTGGGAGTGGAAAAAATATTTCCTCTTTACTCGCCCATGATAGACAAGATAGAGATAGTGAAGCGTGCAAAAGTACGCCGCGCCAAGCTTTATCACATTCGTGAAAAGGCAGCTAAGGAAGTCCGCCGTCAGATGAGAAATGTGAGAATAATCAAAGAGGAGGTGGTGCCCGAAGCTCCTGAAGTTGCGGAAGAAGCAGCTGTAGCAAAAGAATAATCTCCTGTTTGAAAAAGAGCCGGTAATTGAGCATAATGACGCGACGCGCGGGTGGTGAAATTGGTATACACGTAAGATTGAGGTTCTTATGCCGCAAGGCGTGGAGGTTCAAGTCCTCTCCCGCGCACCAAGTGATACTTTTTGGACTTCTAAGGCATCAAAAGGTGTATTTAGCGTTGATTTCATTACCTTTTTAGGAGCTACAGTAAAGTTCAAGAAGATTTTTCTGATAATATAGTCCAGCTCATTCATATTTCTCATTTTCTTCATAACCTTAGGCATATTTTCCATAAGTTCAATAAATTCCTCATAAGTTAAGATACTGTCCTTTCCTGCCTCTATATAGGTCTTTACTTTGTCTACTTTCTCCTCAATCTGCCTCAATTCTGCTTGGGTCGGCTTCAAATCTTCTCTGTAAAGATTCTTAATATCATCCCTTTCATTCCCAGCGAGCATATTCTTTATCGTTTCAACTTTCTCCTCCAGCTTTAGTTTTTGGGTTTGTAGGGAGCGTAAATTTCTTTTGGCTTCTATTAGGCGTTGTTCTGACACCCTTCGCATCTCGTCTTTATAATGAGCGTAAGAAGCAGGAGAGGAAAAAGGTTGGGTATTAAGATAATCATAAATATAACTGGTAATTACCTTTGCCCTTATAGATTTACCCTTCCTAATGCAATCGCTATTATCACAACGGAAGTAAAAATATCTATCGTTATATCTGTTTCTTGGAATATTAGGGGTCATTGTCTCGCCACAATCTGCACAAATAACCATTTCTCTCATCAGGTTTGCTATGACGCCTTCTCCCTTGCGGAAGCTCCTAGCCAGCTTAATTAGCTCCTTATTATGAACCAACTTATTTATCTTCATAAACTCCTCCACGTTTAACATTGGTTGGAATCCATAAAGCTCAATCAGATTGACCACTCCGCTTTTTCCATACTGCAATATGCCTGTATAAACAGGGTCTTTCATAAAATTACTCACTCTCTGCTTGGTCATTCTGTAAGCACTTCTTACTAGCCCTTTTATCTTATTTTTTCTCGTAATGCTGTAGTTATTTTCACTTAGATAGTCAGCAATTTCTTCAAGAGTTTTACCTTCTAATCTCAATTTAAAAGCGTTTTTAATGAGTATGAAGTTATCGTTATGGATGTCAGGTATCAAATACTGGTTCGGGTCTTTTATGTAACCGTGTTTGGGCTTATTGATATATTTCCCTTCGGCAACTCTATTGCGGTTGCCTCTACTGACACTCTCGCTCAAATGGTCTGAATAATGCTTGGACAAAACAAAGGTAATTCCCAAGTGCATTTTCCCTGATGCGGAATTATTAAAATCAAAGCTAACAAATTTAAGGTCTTTGATAGTTCTCTTATCAACCAAATCAATAATTTCTCCTGCATCTCGCATATTCCTAGCTAATCTATCTGGATGCCAAGCCAAAATTGCATCATACTTTCCTGCTTCAAGAAGTCCTATCATTTCTCTAAATATTGGTCTTATTCCCGCCTCTTTAGCAGATTCGGCTTCTTGAAATATCTTTCCTATCTTTAAGTTATTTCTCTCGGCGTATTCTTTGCACTCTCTTAGTTGGTCTGGAAGGGATTGGACTTGCTTAGTGGCTTCGTCTGTAGATTTACGGGCATAGAGAATATATCTATACTCTTGAGGATTGTAGTCCTCTACGCTCTCTGAAAGCGATTTTAGGGCTTCTTGGAGGTCTTCTGCTGTTCTTATGCTACCTGACATAAGTCCAGTTTAACTTGGATTCTACACTAAATCAGCCCTGCTTATTTAGAAGCCCTATCTTGCTCTTACAATAACCCCTGTATAACCTTCAGGAGGTTTGTTTGGATTGCCTAAAATGGCTTTAAGTTTTACGAATTCCAGAGAGTATTTGTTGTCATTTTCAGAAAGATTGCCTACTTTCAGAATATTTTCCTTATTTCTAAAGACAACCAAAGAAGCATCACTATCTGACCCAAGAAAAAGCTCAGTTACTTTCCCATTGTCTATGTTGTATGTGGCTGTTAATGAGTATCCTTCTTTGCTCCAAGTTTTGTCCCAAGTTCTATCGTCGCTAAATTGAACACGAGTTGCGGTTGGTTCGCCATCATAGCTTGGTGTGCCAAAAATAGCCCTAATTTCTTCCAGATTTTTTCCAATTAAGTTAGGAATATCAAACACTTGTGTTGCTACCGGAGTAGATGCACTTTGTGCTGGCGTTGGGGCTTGGGTATTAGTGTTATGAGTTATGCCTACGAGAACGAGGAAAACGAACATTGCCCCGAAAGAAGTTAGTCCAATTCTTTTCCTTGTAAGTTCTTTCTTGGTAATGCGGGTAAAAACAGAGGGATTAATCATTCCAACAACTAATCCCAAAAGGGAGAGAAAAAATAAAACAAGAAATAGGTCTGCCATAGGGATTTACTAGTTAAAAAGGATGTGTTTAACATACCAACTATAGTGGGTAGAACTATAGTTGTCAAACGCCTACGCTATTAGTGTAGGTATGTCTCATAAAATAGTTAAAAAGTTTAGTCATAGATTGAAGGAGGAACGCCTAAGGCGTAATCTGTCCCAAGAAACTCTAGCTGAAAGAGCTAAGTTAAGCCGTAATTTTATAGGTATGTTAGAAAGGGCAGAAAGAAACATAACTGTCTCAAAACTAGAGGATATAGCAGGGGCTTTGGGGGTAGAAGCTTGGGAGTTGCTTAGGTAAAATTGCCAAATAGTCGGGTTCTACCATACACTATCAGCACAATGAATGCTGTTGGTAGAAACCATAAATGCCCTTGCGGTAGTAATAGAAAATATAAAAAGTGTTGTCTATCCAAAGATGAGGCAAATAGGAACATAAGAGGTGTTCTAACAAAATCCTATGACATTAAGGAGGGGGATGATTTCTTTGGTCGTTTCATTTTTCAGATGTGTCAAATCAGGGATTGTATCTCCCCAAGGGAGGAGAGATTAACCTATGACCACTTCTATTCAACCATCTTTGAAAATTTATACGAGGCAAAAATCGCAAGAGAGCGTTGTTTAGAAGCAATATCGCAACATAACCAAGATGTAGCAAATGGCAAGGGTGCTTACATTACAAACCGTCAAATAACTGTTGATGCTCCCATCACAGACGACCTAAATCTTTTCTTTAAAGATTTCTTTATAAGAGGCGTGATGGCTTCTGATGCCCTGTTTAGGCACTGCGCTTATATGGGCTACCCTATATCTGGATTGTTCTCCGATAAAGAAAAGAAGCGGAAACAAGCTGTGGCAGAATTTCCAATTCCTGATAGCGACCCCCGTAAAGCTCAATTCTTTAAATATATTGAGGGTCATCAGAAAAATTGGTATAGGGTGTTTAGAGAGTTAAGGGTTCAAATAATTCATCACGGCTGGAAACTTCCTAAGATTGTTTATTCTCCGATAGCTGGGAATAAGGTCGGGGTTAATTACCCCAAAATTCACGGGCTTACGATTGAGGAAATTCTTAATGTTTGCTGGCATAATATGACTGGTTTTTGTGAAGAAACAATAGTTATTCTAGCTGGGCTTAAACTACCTGACGACCTAATGATTCTTGAAATTCCCATAGACAAAAGAGACAAGGGTTTTCCTGTTAGATTTGCTGTAAGACACAAGGCGTTTCCGGAAGCCAATTTTAGTTCCTCTTAAGGCAATTTACTAACTTCTTCTACTATCCCATCTCCTTCCTCTAGAATTTTTTGCAACATATCTGCTAACTCTCTTGCTCCTTTAATCTCTAGACCTTCTTTTTCATCATCAGAGTAGATGGTCGGGTATAACTTATCAAAGAGCTTACTTAGTAATCTCTCGTTTCCGTCCAAAATCTTTAAAGCAAATAGGTCTTTAGCTCCCTGTTTTCCTAAAGCTATCTTCTTTTGGAGTTTCTGTTTTCGGATTCTTCCATTCCACAAATCCAAGCAGAATTGAGCATCTGCCTTCTCTGTGTAGGCGGACTTCCTTCCACCACCCTTATTTCCTTTGGCATAAGTGTTTCCTGTAGATGCAGACATAGTTCAAGTGTTTAGACACTTAACCCAGTAATAAGTTCAACTAAATTACCCTTATTACTAGAATCGCCTATTGTCGCCTAGTTTATTGCCCAAAGTTACTGGATTTCCTCCTGAATCTACAACAACTTGGTCGTTCGGCTTTGATGCCTGTGGAGCAATAGGTGTGTCGGAGGAGCTAGAAGCAGGAAGCACCTCTACTACATCTGTCAGGTTATCTTTTTGGTTCATTTGCTTATCTTAAAGCTAATAAACCTATAATCTCCCTATAATCTCTTAACTTAACTATACCACTTATAAAATAACCTCAAAAGCTGGTTTTACACGCTCTTTAGCTAAGAAATCCTTAATTTCAGCGTTCCATCTAGCTATCACTTCATAGTTGTTTGTGATAGTGTCAAAAAGTTCAAGTGGAGTATAATACCCAGCACAATTGAACGAGGTAAGATTGTTGTATTCTTGTAGGGTGCCGGGCATGTGGCGGAATTGGTATACGCGTACGCCTCAGAAGCGTATCCCGCAAGGGTTGAGAGTTCAAATCTCTCCATGCCCACAATTAATTGTATATGAAAAGATGGGGTTAGAACTGCGTGATATAATCCCTACATGCCCTATAAAGAAAGAGAAAAATTATACGAAGCACAAAAGAGGCACCGCGTAAAAGTACGCACCGCCGTGTTAGGTTTTTTGATAAAAAAATCTTGTATTGATTGTGGAGAAAAAGATCCTGTTGTTTTAGACTTCGATCACAAAAATCCAAAAATAAAATTCAAATCAGTCTCTAGGTTACTGTCTGGGCATTATTCATGGGAATCTGTAAAAAGAGAGATAGCGAAGTGCGATGTAAGGTGTGCGAATTGTCATAGAAGAAAAACCTATAAAACTCTGAAGGGTTGGGGTAAAACTGCAAATCTGGGGTAATATTTGAAAATGCTCCCATAGTTAAATGGATATAACGGCTCCCTTCTAAGGAGCAGTTCTAGGTTCGATTCCTGGTGGGAGCACCAAAAAATTAACGAATCTTGGTTCCTTCAGGGATATTTTCTGTTACTTCAAAAAGTGCGATTGTCTCGTCGGTACTTGCGGCAAGTAACATAGCTTGGCTTTCAAGCCCCATCATCTGCCGCGGCTCTAAATTTGTGACAAAAACGCATTTTTTCCCTACCAAAGTTTGCGAATCAGGAAAGTATTTTTTAATTCCTGAAAGAACTTGCCGGGAATTTTCTTCGCCGAATGAAACAGAAAGTTTCAGAAGTTTTTCGCTGCCTTCAATATCCTCAACAGAGAGGATCTTTCCTATCTTCATCTCTATTTTTGAAAAGTCCTCAATTGTTGCCATGGCTGTTTTGCTCTATATATCTCTGAAGAATAAGCGCTGCAGCCGAAGCGTCAATGTCTTCTTCTGCGAGAGCTTTCTTTTCAGGCGACAAAACTCTGCCATCTTCAGAAAGAGCCGACATCTTTTCTTGAGCGGCATGAGAGGTGGAAAAAGATTCGCCTTGGAAAACTATTGGCACGGATATCATTCTCGCCAATTCCTCTGTAAAAATCCTGGCTTTTTCCATGACAGGATTGTCTTCCCCGCTTGAATCGGTCGAAAGCCCGCACACTACCTTTCCAACCCCTTCCTCACGAACCACGTCAGCTATCTGCTGGCCGGCATTGGTAGTATTTGCGATTACAGAACGCGGAAAAGCTATGCGCCCTTCTTCATCCGAAATGGCGATGCCAATACGCCTTAATCCGAAATCAATACCAAGGAGCCTCATATTCTTATGCAGCTTTCTCCAAACCCTTTTCTCCTCCGGCCGGCGGATCTTCTTCACCTTTGACCTTTTTCAAAACTTCATTAAGAGGAATGTAATCCTCCTCTCTTTCATCGTATACAAATTGGGCAGCACGTTCAGCGGCATCTTCAATATTTGATTCATCAGGAGACTCTTGCGGCTGTCTAAAACCTTCATGCATACAAATAATTATACACCGTAATAATGTTTCCACTTTTAAAAACCCTATCTTAGGGAATATTCTTTATCGATGTAACGGTGCGAAAAAATTCTTCCCATGATCCTATACGTCTAGCAACGGTCCCTGTATCTATGTGACTGTTATAACCCCACGAAAATAGAAACCGATGGGGCACTATATCAATGAGCGGTTCTAGTTTATCTAGATCATCATCAATATAAATATCAAGACCAGTACATGCATTAGCTTTACTCACCCCATACCCTACTCCGATAAAATTAAGGGAAAGACCTTGTGCAACACTCCATTCTTTTGCAATTTCAAGCTCAGTTTCTTCCCGCGAGGTAACAATAGTAATAGCATGACCCAAATCAAGTAGTTGAGAGACGAAGTGAAGCGCCCCCGCCACAGGTTCCATAAGAAACCCGACTTCCCGTGTACCATATATTATTTTCTGGAGACTGCGATATTCATCAGCGGTCAAATGGCCCTCTCCGATTACAATTTCTTTTTTGAACTTATCCGCTGGAATATCTAACCCATAAAGTTTTCTTGCTGCATCGGACTTTAATTTTCCGCAGTCCGATATGACACCATCGAAATCCAGCCCGATTTTTAAGTGTTTTTTAATTGACATTGGCCAGACTATACCATACAGAGACTAATCCACTGGTCTTTCGAAATAATATGAGATTTAATATGCATAGGACTGCAATTTTACATGGAGACACACAATGTCACACCGCATCGTCGTGGGTGGTACTACCAACTGTGGTAAGTCCACCCTCGCTGCCTCAATATTCAGGCAGCTCGAGACATCAGGAGAAAGGATCGGTATTTATGAGATCGATACTTTCTCCGACACACTGCCCTGCATTCTGGGAGTCAAGCCGTGGTCGGAAAGAAAAAAGCGCCCGGCCGGAAACTGGAAAGATCCTCTCATCGATGTTCGGTTGAAAGAGTTTGCCGACGATCCTCATCAAGTCGTCCTCGGAGATTTACCAGGAATCATTGATGGGCTTCTGGTGCGTTTGGTGAGCGAAGCCACAGGCGCTCTGGTGGTAAGCAAAGATCTCGACACCTTGATTCAATGGGAAAATTTCTTCAGTCAACAGAACATTCCCGTTTTGATCAGGGTTGTGTCCTACTTGGACACAATGCCTTACGTCCCAGGACGCCCTGATATCATCTATGTGAAGGGTCTCTGCAGAGAGGTTCATCACAATGGTGACGTCACGCGCGTGGTAGATCGGTTGCGAGAAGTGTGCCATCTGCCTGCCCTTGCGACAATGTAATCAATAACAGCCTAATCTTTTTTATTTAGATTAGGCTGTTAATTTTTGCGGAGGAGGTGAGATTCGAACTCACGATACCCTTTCGGATATGACGGTTTTCAAGACCGTTGCCTTCAACCACTCAGCCACTCCTCCGTGACAATCAAACTAACACTTCTTACACTTTTCTCAAAATAACTTATGATGCCTCGCTGCTTTCTACTTTGAATTTACGCGCCACGAATAAAAGATAGATAATTTCAGGAACACCTAAAAGGTTCACAATAAGAAGAGCGGTAAACCAGGTTTTGTGGCCTATGCGTGCCGCTTTCCATAAGGCAAGCGCCTTCCATGCAAGGGACCACACCAGAATAGCTACGAACACCAGCGGGTGCGCGGCGATAAATGCTTCAAATGAGCCGGTAGTGATCATAACCGCATATTAGCAAAAACTCGGGCGTGTTACACTAAAAGTGATGAAGAAAGGCTCTTTTTTGGAGTGGCAGACGCTTGAATATCCCTTCCGAGAAAGGGGTACTGATTGGTTTATATCCGTTGCCATTGTCTCTTTTGCAATAGCTGTGGCGGCCGTAATACTCGGCAATTACATGTTCGCAGTGCTTATAGTGGTCGGCGGTGCTTCCCTTCTTTTATACGCCGCCCGGATCCCAAAGGAAATAACCGTTCGTATTTTGGAAAAAGGCATTATGGTGGATACACTTATTTATCCATTTGAAACTCTTCGCTCATTTTTCGTAAATGAGCACGAAGGACGGCTTTTCATACGCACCAAAAAACTTTTCATGCCGCTTCTCGTAATTCACATAGAAAGTGCCCACCCAGATGCGATAAGGAAATCTTTGGCCGAGGTTTTACCTGAAGAGGAAATAGAGGAATCCTTTTTTGAAAAGCTGATGGAGCACGTAGGATTTTAGAAATTACTTGTCCCCCCGTGAGGAATCGAACCTCAATTTTAAGATCCGCAATCTTATGTCCTATCCATTGAACGACGAGGAGTGGCTCAAGCTTACAGCTTTTCGCTTTTAGCTTCCAGCTTTTTTAACAAGAGCGGAAAGACGTGATTTAGTGCGGGAAGCGGCGTTTGGCTTAATGATCCCCTTTTTAGCTGCCTTATCAATGGCTTTTTGGACTGTAGGGAAAAAAGCTTTTGCTTCTTTCGCTTTCTTTTCAGCCACAAGCTTCTTCAATTTTTTGGCAGCATTCTTCAAAGCGTCGCTTCGGCGGTCGTTCACGAGCTTTTTACGCGCCGAAACGCGAAGGGCTTTTTTGGCTGATGTAGTTATTGGCATAAGCGACACTTTACCCTGAACGGGCAAAAAAGCAAGCTGACTGCTATCATAATCGCATGATAGGTTTTCTCGAAGGAAAGGTGATAGAAAAACGGGGCGGCCAGGCCACTATTCTTGTGGGCGGGGTTGGCTATCGCGTATCCATTCCCCTTTCTGTTCTGGAAACGCTACACGATGGAAAAGGGGTCAGACTTTTTACCTACCTGGCAGTGAGGGAAAACGCCCTGGATCTATATGGATTCACCAATTCCTCCGAGCGCGGGCTCTTTGAGCTTCTTCTGACAGTTTCCGGCATTGGCCCTAAAACCGCTCTTTCCGTACTGAACACTGCTTCACCAACCCAAATAGAAAAAGCGGTGGTCGAGCAAAATGCCTCTTACCTCACCAAAGTGGCTGGTGTGGGAAAAAAGATCTCGGAAAAAATAGTGCTTGAACTGAAGGGTAAAATGCTCGCCTCTTCACGCGACGAATCTTCCGCCGATGCGGAAACGGATGTAGTGGAAGCTCTCGTCTCTCTTGGGTATTCACAAAGAGAAGCCCGCGAAGCAGTGCGCGATCTGCCCAAAAATATTTCAGGAACGAACGAAAAAATAAAATCGGCTCTTAAGAATCTCAATAAGAAATAGGAAATGCTACAACTCGCGAAAAAAATCATTCCCAAGCAAATAGCGGATATTTTCCGACCGTTATATCACTTCCTTTGGGCTTTTCTTTCTGCGATTGCCTTCGGTTTTCCTTCTAGCAATATAAAAGTGCTTGCCATAACGGGCACAAAAGGCAAAAGCTCAACCACCGAATTCGTAAATGCTGTTTTGGAAGCGGCAGGTCTTAAAACAGCAGTCCTAAATACCATCCGTTTCAAAATAGGGAGCGAATCTCGACCCAATCTTTTCAAAATGTCCGTGCCAGGCCGATTTTTCGTCCAGAAGTTCCTAGGAGATGCAGTGGAAGCAAAATGCGACTGGGTGGTAATGGAGATGACATCCGAAGGTATCAAGCAATCACGTCACCGTTTTTTAGAGCTTAATGCCGTTATATTCACAGGGCTTGAGCCGGAGCACATAGAATCCCATGGTTCATTTGAAAAATACCTTGAAGCGAAGCTTGAGTTGCCAAAGCTTTTAGCACGTTCATCCAAGAGGCCGCGAACGATCATTTCAAATTGTGACAACGAACACGGAGAAAAGTTCCTTCAGTACGAGGCGGAAAATAAGATTGCCTTCCACCTTGCCGATACCCATCTAAATCCCCCGATACCAGGAGATTTTATGAAAATAAATGCAGGGCTTGCTGAAGCATTCGCAAAAAGCCAGGGAATTTCCGGGGAAATTATCACAAAAGGTATTTCATCACTTACGTCAATCCCTGGCCGAGTGAAATTCGTAAAAATATCGGATGAACAGAAATTTGATGTAGTGGTGGACTACGCTCATACACCCGGTTCGCTTGAAGCGCTTTATAAAGCATTTACTCCTCCGAATATGTCGGAGTCAATTTCTAAAAGGAAATTGATATGCGTTCTCGGAAATACAGGCGGAGGGCGCGACACATGGAAGCGTCCGGTCATGGGAAAGATCGCCGATGAATATTGCGACGAGATAATTCTCACCAACGAAGACCCATATGATGAAGAGCCGGAAAAAATCCTGCGTGACATGACGAGTGATATGAAAAAGGAGCCGCGAATAATAATGGATCGCCGTGAAGCTATCGCGCAAGCCCTTCGACATGCCCTTGCCTGTAATAAGAACACGATTGTTCTTATTACAGGCAAGGGCACCGATCCTTATATCATGGGTGCGAACGGCAAAAAGATCCCCTGGAGCGATGAAGAGGTAGCGCGTGAAGAATTGCAAAATATCCTCAAGAATGGCTAACGTAGGCCAATTTAAAGACCCCAAAAATGCCCGAACTTCCTGAAGTGCAGACGACCGTGGATGGACTAAACGAAACCGTTAAGGGTCGGCGGATATTGGATGTCTGGACAGATTACAACAGCCCGTTTTATATAGGCAAAGACAATGTAAAAAATCCCCTCTTTTTCAAAAAATTCAAAAAAGAAATATCCGGCCAAAAAATTCTTCGTGCCAGACGCCGAGGCAAGAACATTCTAGTGGAATTGGCAGGCAAGAAAACCATCCTCATACATATGAAAATGACAGGGCATCTGCTTTTCGGAAAATTCAAATTCAAAAGATCCGAAAATACATGGGCGCCAATGGAAAAAGGGCCTCTCGCCGATCCTTTCAATCGCTTTCTTCATCTTGTGTTCATTCTATCTGGCGGAAAACACCTGGCTTTCTCGGATATGCGCAAATTCGCAACAGTAACTCTTATTGATACGGGAGAATTCGGAGAAGATAAGGAGCTTGCCCACCTGGGGCCAGATGCGCTGGAGATTTCTTTCCAAAAATTCTCGGAAATAATCAAAAAACCTGCCCGCCCTGGCGGGCGTTCGGGCGGGGAAACGCGTCCCATAAAGCAGGCACTTATGGACCAGGAACTCATTGCAGGAGTTGGAAATATTTATTCAGATGAGATGCTGTGGCTCTCTTCTATTCACCCAAGCTCCATCCCCTCCCGCATCCCCCTCCTCGCGCTTAAAAATCTCTACGCTGCCATGAAAAAAGTTCTGCGTGCGGGGATAGATTTCGGTGGAGACTCAATGTCCGATTACAGGAATATAAAAGGCGAACGCGGGAAATTCCAGGAAAAACATAATGCTTATCAGAAGACAGGAAGCCGGTGCTCTAAGCGTCTATGCTTCGGTACGATCACCCGCGGCCTTTTCGGACAACGGAGCGGACACTTCTGTCCCGCTCACCAGAAAAAATACAGTTAGTGGGATAAAATGAGCTTATAAACATATGCTCTCACCCCTAATCATCATCGCAACTATTTGTTTTATGGGAAGCGGAGCGCTTATCCCGATAATGTACCTGGGCGTCCACGGACAAGCATCACTTCCGTGGATATTTTCCGCATCAACACTGGGTATCGTTATTACAGATGCTATCTGGTTCTTCACCGCCCGATTCTTGGGAGAAAAACGTGTAGAGAAACTATGGATTGTAAGTAAAGACCCTGAGCGTTTACATAAAATAGGTCGGGCTATCAAACGGCACGAATTCAAGATAATTTTTTGGTCCAAGTTCATTCATGGCACCGGCATGGTAAGCCAGCTCGCCGCAGGAATGTTCAAAATGCCTTGGCCTAAAGCGGCAGCCGCCAGTCTCCTCGGCTCATGCTTGTGGGCGATCATTGTGTTCCTTCTTGCACGAAGCGTCGGCTCACTCTCCATACTTGAAAATCATGTGGCAGATATAAAGATCGGCTTCATAGTATTCGCTCTTCTTTTTGTGGCGGTGAACATCGTGGGTATGCGATTCGCCCGAGACCGTTTTTCAGATATCACGGAAGATAATAAAAAGGACTAGCGGTCGTTCAAAGAAAAAGCGGCAATACCGAATGCAACTGAAACATTAAGAGATTCCTTTTTACCTTTCAAAGGTATTTGGGCAATATAATCCGCCTTTGAAAGAACTGCGGCGGGAATGCCTGAAACTTCGTTGCCGAGTATCACGGCCGTATTCCCCTTAACTTTTAATTTTCTGTAATCAATTGCCTTCTTACTTTGCTCAAGAGCAACAACAGTGAACTTCTCCCCGCCCGAACGCCCGCCAGGGCGGGCAGGTTTTTTGAGTTTTTTTAGAAGCGGATAAAAATCTTTGAAGTGCTCCACCAAAATATTTTTCTCAGCACCGAGAGATGCTTTTGTAAAAGCTTTGTTCTCCCTTCCGAAACGATCTTTGGGACCAGGCGTGGTGCCAACACAATACATTTCGGCAAATCCGGCGCATTCAGCCGTGCGGCAAATGGCTCCTGCATTCTCGGAGCTCCTGATATCGAGCAAAATTACTGCCAGTTTCATAGTGCATGTTAGAATACACCAATGCTTAATCCTTTTCCCGAACTGCTGTCTTTTGGCCTTCTGACACCCCTGCTTCTCCGCCTGGTGGTAGGTTTTATATTTCTGAATACCGGATATTTGAAGCTCACCCGAGAGCGCGAAAGATGGATGATATTCATGCGGGCTATCCGTTTCGCTCCTGCCAGAGAATGGACGATGGCGCTCGGTCTGGCAGAAATAATCGGCGGCGTTCTTTTAATCCTCGGTCTTTTCACACAGTACGCCGCCTTAGGTCTTCTTCTGCTTACAGCAAAAGAGTGGCTGGTGGAATACAAAGAAGATGTGCTCGTGTCCCGGGACATCACTTTTTACACCCTCATTATCGCCATTCTTATTTCCCTCCTCCTGACAGGTGCCGGCTTCCTGGCCTTTGACCTGCCGCTTTAAACACCTTGAAGCTTTACGCTTCAAGCTATAAGCTGGAGCGCACGCCCTCATACCTGCCCGACTGAAGTCATTCAGGCGGGGCTCAATGGTAGATCTTCTAAATGTACACCGTATATGTAATCAAAAATCGCGACGGAAAACTTTACAAAGGAGTTAGTAATAACATCGTAAGAAGACTTAAAGAGCATCAGGGTGGACATACCCGCTCTACAAGAAACGGGAGGGAGTGGAAGGTTGTATATAAAGAGGAATATGATACTTTTGACACTGCCCGCAACAGAGAAAAATACTTTAAAACAGCAGCGGGGAGAAGGTTTCTTGAAAAGATTTTGCCCTCATAGCTCAATGGTAGAGCAGTTGCCTTTTAAGCAATTGATCTAGGTCCGATTCCTAGTGGGGGCACATTCAATCCGCTTCCGTCGTTCAAAGGATAGGACGCAAGCTTCCGAAGCTTGTAATAGAGGTTCAATTCCTCTCGGGAGCACTATAATATTCATCGGCAGATTTATTCTGCCGATGAATATTATCTGAACGCTCCCGAAGCGCGCACACTGCAGATTTGAGGTAAAAACAGCAGAAATGCTGATTTTTTGTTTATCTTGACTTCCAGACCATAATATGCTATACTTGCTATATTATCGAAATCCTGAAAAACCGATAATCTCTGCGGTAATTGTGCCGTAGAAAACACAGTACCTTGAGGAGGTGCAAGATGGTCGCTCTCGGCTTGTTTGGCTTGATGATCGTGTCGGCCTTACTTAACGGTGTGGCACTGAAGCTGTTGTGGGGGTGGTTCATGGTCCCTACGCTCGGCCTTCCAGTAATCTCGCTGGTACAGGCTATTGGCATTGGGATCACCGTCGGTTTACTGACACTACAGCACATTCCTCGGGACGAGGACGAGAAAAAGGAAATGTTCGCTTCCGGAGTCCTCAATCCAATGATATTCATCGCTGTCGGCTGGGTTGTTCAACTGTTCATGTGACGGACAATCCGTCACCACGAGCCCCTTGTAGAATTCACTTCTACAAGGGGCTCTCGTTTTTTGTAAAACTATTGTAATTTTCATAAATTGAGTATGCTACAAACTAAACTTGTGACCTACTCCTCTCGGGAGCACAGACATTTATACGGTATTTTTGATATAATCATCAGGGATAGTTCATTTCTAAAAACCAAAGGGAGGACAGTCCTGTGCAGACATTTCATCAAGAAAATGAGGATTACGAGTTGTACCTCGAAGGTTCAATCCATTCATGGGACGTGTCAGGAACAAGTGACCACTACTACGATTACACGCATACCTATCGGCAGTGGCGAGGGAGTGGAGTGATGACTGACAAGAAGACCGGACTCTCGTTCCAATTCAATTTTACTAACGGGCAGACCCGTGGAGAGATTCCGAGGAGCCTGGAAGATGTGCTCTTCGCAACCAACAGAACGATTAATGGCTATTTGTACGGAAGACCACTCACAATCTACGAGGTCGCCATACCAGGAGAAGAAGAGAGGATCTTCAACATGATCTGCCAAAGAATACTTGCTTTGGTTCTGCAGTGCGAAGAACCGATCAAGCGGATTCGTCTTGAACCTACGGCCTTCAATGATCTGGTGGCGGTTGGACTGGCTCCAGATCGCGACGGGCAAATCCATCTCGCTTTGGGCTAAAGGCGCACAAAGGCCGACAATTGTCGGCCTTTCGTCTTATCAAATTTTCAAAATAAACTGCTCCAGAAGGATTTCCCATTCTTCGCCTCCTTGGCGGGCACGCACGACCATTTCCGTAAGGTCCTGTGCCACTTTTTCCAATTCCCCTTCTTTATATTTAGCGACACCTTTTTTAGCTTTTCCGTATACGAAGGGGCTCATGCCGGCACTTTCTGCCGACGGATATTCCCTCGCAAGAGCAAGCATCTTCACGCCCCAGAAAAGAATGCGGTGCACTTCTTCTTCAGGATCGGCCATATCCCCCAGCGCGCGTTCATACAAGATCCACAATTTTTTTCTGTCTTTTTCAAACAAGGCGTCGGTAAGAGAAAAAATATTGAAAGTTTTCTCCTCGGTCTTCTTGGGCGCTTTGAAAACATGCGCTGAATGTTTTTCCAAAAATGCATAAGATTTGAGAGGCGCACCTTCTATGAAAACTATTACATTGGGAGAGTCTTCAAGCTCTTTTACTCTTTCTTTTATCTCTGCCGGTTCTATCTCCGAAAGAACGCGCTCAACAAAAAACACCTCGCCTGAAGAAAAAAGTCCTTGCGAAGCTACTACTTCATCAACTGATTCCGGAGCCCATGAAGCGGCGTCTATATTCCTTATTTCATTTGAAACATTCAGAAGTTTTTTTCCTTCCAGAAGTTTCCTCACTTCGCCCCGCGTATGTCCGTAAGAAATGATTATCATTTGATTTCTTCCATCCCATCCCAATGCTTCCCTTCATATGCATTCACAGGAATGGGGACACTCCCTCGTTTTTCTTCAGGAACTATGTTTTCCATTATTGAACGTATTTTAGGCGCAACTTCGGCTATCACCTTTTCATCAGCTTCAAATACAAGATCATCGTGTATTTGAAGCATTAAATGCACTTTGTCTGACAGCTTTTCTTTTTTCAAAAACTCGTTCACCCTGACCATTGCGAGCTTCATAATGTCTGATTGTGTTCCCTGGATAGGCGCATTCACCGCCATACGTTCGGCAGCTGCACGAATATAGGGGAGCTTAGAGCGCAAGCCTTCAAAATTGCGCCTTCTGCCATACAAAGTTTCCGTGTAACCTTTGCGTGCAGCTTCTTTCTTCGCATTTTCTATATATTCCGCAAGACCTGTGAATTTACCGAAATATTCGTTGTAAAATTTCTCTGCATCGGCGCGCGAAGTGCCGAGATTAGCTTTCAAAGCGTTTACCCCCATGCCGTAAAGAATGCCGAAGTTTATGACCTTGGCCTTGCGGCGCATTTCTTTGTCCACTTTTTCGGGTGGCACTTCAAAGACCGCGCTCGCAACGGCTTTATGAATATCTTCCCCCCGGCGGAAAGCATCCATTAATATCTCATCTTTTGAAAGGAAAGCCGCGATGCGAAGCTCTATTTGCGAGTAATCAAAGGAAAGTAATTTCATCCCCTTTCCGGCAATAAAGGCCTCCCTGATACGCCTGCCCTGCTCGCTTTTGATAGGAATATTCTGGAGATTAGGATTTTGGGAAGACATGCGGCCAGTGGTGGTGCCTGCCTGAAGAAAAGTGGCATGCAGGCGATTGTCTTTATCAAGAAGAGGCGGTATAGCATCAATGTATGTGGAAACAAGCTTCTGAAGCCCGCGGTATTCAAGTATGAGGGGGATTATTTCATGCTGATCGGCGAGTTTCGCCAGCTCCTCCTCGCGGGTATTGTATGCCCCCGTAGCTGTTTTTTTGATGCGGGGAAGCGTCAGCTTGAGCTTTTCAAAAAGAATGATACCGAGCTGTTTGGGTGAAGCTACATTAAATGTTTCTCCGGCAAGAGCGATTATTCTTTTTTCCAGAGCTTTTATTTCTTTCCCATATTCCGCTGAAAGTTTTTCAAGAGCTTTTTTATCAATAAGGATGCCGTGAGTGTGCATTTCGTCAACGATCGGAATGAGCGGCTTTTCCATTTCTTCAAAAACAAATGTTCCGTTTATTTTTTTAAGATCCTGAAATATTTTTTCGCGCGCCACTTCAAAAGAGCCGGTTTTCGCAAAAGCCAGGATGTCTTCAAGTTTCGGATTGGTGATGTTTGAATCTACTATCCATAAAGCCAGAGCCGTTTCTTTGAGAAGCTGAGGAGAAATGTTTGATGGAGGAGCAATAGTTTTGCTTTCCTCTTCATTTTCTTCAGCAAAAAGAGGCGAGACGCCGAAAGCTTTTTCCACGCGCGGTATGAGACTTCTGAATTCAATCTTTCTTAAAAATTCCAGTAACACCCCCACGTTAAGCGTCTCTCTCCAGGTCTTTTCAGGAATTTGAATATCAACCGGCGCATCTTTCCTTATAGTTGCAAGCAATTTAGAGAATTCCGCTTCTTCTTTTCCTTCCTTCAAAAGCTTCACTATGCGCTCAGACAATCCTGCCGCCCTAAATTTCTCCTCTCCTTTTCCAAGCACTTTATAAATAGATTCGAGTGAACCGAAAGTGGTGATAAGGGTGGTCGCGGTTTTTTCACCGATACCGGCGATACCTATGATGTTGTCTGAAGGGTCTCCCCGAAGCCCTTTGTAATCAGGCAGGAGTTTTGGTAAAAATCCGAAGCGTTTCAAAACCCCTTCTTCGTCATACATCACGGTGTCATTGAGGCCCTTTTTCAAAGTGAAAACCCGCACTCTTTCCCCTTCCACCAACTGAAGAGTGTCCATGTCGCCCGAGGCGATGATTATTTCAAGCGACTTATCATCTTCCAACTTTTCAACCATGGTGCCTAGAATGTCGTCGGCTTCAAAACCCGGCTCGGAATAAACGGGAATGCACAAAGCTTCTAAAACATCTTTTGCGCGGGCGATCTGCGAAACAAGAGCATCATCAGTTTTCGGCCGCTTAGCTTTGTATTCCTCGTATGCTTCGTGGCGATATGTTTTGTCCGGCAGATCGGTCGCAGCCAAAATATAATCGGGTTTGAGATCGGCCGCGATCTTCATAAGCATTGTGATAAGGCCGTAAAGTGCTCCTGTCGGTTCGCCTTTTGAATTGGCGAATTCAGGCAAAGCGTGATAAGCGCGGTGGATGATCGCATGCGTATCCAGAAGAACTATTCTTTTCTTTTTCAGTGCCATATTATTTCGCGGGTTTTTTCATCTATGAAAGTGAGGGATACGCGCACCGCCGATTCCGGCACCAGCTCCAAAACTTTTTCCGGCCACTCAAGAACTATCAGATTGCCGCCCTCTTTCAGGAGATCCATAAAGCCAAGATTCCCAAGCTCGCTTGGGTGCTCCAGGCGGTAAGCATCAATATGAATGAAGCGGTGGAAACGGCCGTAATTCACCGGGTACGATTCCATTATAAGAAAAGTGGGGCTTTTCACAGGATCTTTTATCTGAAGCTCACGGGCAAGGGCTTGGGTGAGAGTAGTTTTACCTGCACCCAAGTTACCGGAAAGAGCGAGGAGTGCTGCCTCCGAGGAGTCATTCTTTAGAGCGCGCTCAAGGAGCATTGAGGCGATTTTCTGAAGATCTTCCGGGGTGCGGGAGAGAAAGGCGGGCATGAGAATAGCTTATAGCCAAAAGCTCCAAGCTGCCAGGAAAAAACAGCAAAAAGAAAAGTGCGCGAGTTCCTGAAGGAACTCGCGCACTTTTTGCTTCTTGTGGGTTAACGAAGACTATTTATCTCCCACGACTCGCTGTAGCCCGAGGAGAAGTGTCTGGTACTGAGGCCGACGTAGACCGTGTCGCTCCCCCGCACAGTGTACCCCTTCGCCGTGAAAATGAACTGGCCTCCCGCGCGCGGATACACACACGGAACGCTTCCGGGGCTTATCGATGCATCTGCGCCGATAGTAAGACGCGCGTGGATCTTCCGGCATTGATCGACGATGTCGACAAACGCTACCGAGCCGTCCTTTACATTGTTGACCACGTAAAGTTGGCTCGACCCGAGAATCCCCGCCACGACCTGTCCGGGCGGCGTGATCTGGAACGTTGCACTGGTAGCACACGCCCCAGACAGAGAAACCGCAAGAAACATGAGAACGAACTTGGTTCGGCGCATGGCGCCCTCCGTAGGTAGATTGTTTACCTTATCCTGTATCTTTTTCCATTATACACCCATTCAGACTGTTTGTCAAGTAGACCCTCCGGATACCTAAAATAACCCTGAAAATGGGCGTTTTTTGCATGTTACAATTTCCGTATGTCAGATAACGACCAGTCAACTAATTCTGGCGACGGCCACGCTCAATTTCCGGAGGAAAAACAGCTTCGCCGCGTGGAAGACCTAAAAAAACACGAGGAGGAGGAACTCGCGCGGGTTCTTGCCCAAAAATATGGCCTCGGATATTTAGATCTTTCACTTCAGCCAATAAATATAGACGCGCTCCGCCTCATTCATGAAGATGCGGCACGGGAAGCGGATATTGCCGTTTTCAACGAAGTTGATAAAAAACTGGATGTCGCCATTATCTCGCCCAATAATCCTAAAACACTTGAGGCGATAGAAAACCTGAAGAAAGAAGGATACGCCCCTACCCTTTTTATGGTCTCGCATCAGAGCATGAACAAAGTGTGGGACAGGTATAAAGATCTTTCATATTCTTTTGAAACGCATTCCGGAGCGCTTGATATTTCAAACGAAGAGATAACCGACCTTCTGAAAAAAACTTCAACTCTGAAAGATATTACAGAGCTCATACAAACGGTCCTATCCGCAAAAAAAAGCTATCGCATCTCCCGCATTTTGGAGATTATCATTGCAGGAGCGCTCGCTTTGAACGCATCCGACGTTCACCTGGAGCCCGAGGAAGATTATGTGCGCCTGCGTTACCGCCTGGACGGGGTTTTGCAGGACGTTCTGACCTTTGACCGCGACACATACAAGCTTTTGGTCTCACGGGTGAAACTTATTTCAAATCTGAAACTTAATGTGGGTTCATCCCAAGACGGGCGCTTTTCCATAAAACTTCCCGAGGGGGATATAGAGATACGAACTTCCCTTTTGCCGGGCGCATATTTTGAATCAATAGTTCTTCGCGTACTTAACCCTCGCTCCATCTCGGTGTCTCTTGAAAATCTCGGCATTCATCCGCATCTCCTGGATATTTTAATGAAAGAGATAGCTAAACCGAACGGGATGATACTCACAACAGGCCCTACTGGCTCCGGAAAAACCACTACCCTTTATGCATTCCTCAAAAAAATACATGCGCCCGGCGTGAAAATAATAACCATTGAAAACCCTATTGAATATCACCTGCCTGGCATCGTGCAGACCCAGACCAATACAGACACCGGATACACCTTTGCCGAGGGCTTGAGAAGCGCCCTTCGCCAAGACCCGGACGTGATAATGGTCGGAGAAATTCGTGATGAAGAAACCGCGGAGATCGCCATAAACTCGGCGCTCACTGGTCACCTCGTTTTTTCCACTTTGCATACAAATGATGCTGCGGGCACTTTCCCGCGCCTTATAGATCTTGGTATTAATCCGAAAATTCTTTCTTCTGCAATAAACATAGCTATCGCTCAGAGATTAGTGAGAACTCTTTGCACGGAATGCAGGAAAGAAGTGACTTTGGAAGGTGTTCAGAAAAAAATGGTGGAGAAAGTAATTGCGGGAGTGCCTGATAAAAGCTTTTTTGAAGGCGTTGCGACAGACAAAGCATTTGAGCCGGGAGAAGGGTGCGCCGCGTGCAATCATACTGGCTACAAGGGCCGCATCGGCATATATGAAGGCATCATCATGGATGAAACGATAGAAAAAGCGGTGAGGGACAATCCGAGCGAAAGGGAAATAGCCGATGCGGCCCGCCCCCAGAAGATACTTTCTCTTCCTGAAGACGGTATTTTGAAAGTCCTTCAGGGCCGCACTTCCCTCTCCGAGCTTGAGCGCGTAGTGGACCTCAGTAAATTCGCGATTGAGTAAAAGAAAACACACATTTGGCAGTGAAGCCAAATGTGTGTTTTCTTCAGAAAAACTATTGCACGAGTAAACGGGGCATGAATAATGAGAGATAGATCAAGAGTATAAATTTCCCAAGCAGCACTTTCCAAATTCCTTCAAAAAGCTACTAGCTTCACTAAGGAGAGAACCAGAGACCACAAGGGTAACCAGAAACATCCTCGTCAAGACTCTTAACCCCGCCGGAGCGGGACGTTGCTTGGGAAATTTATGCCCTCGATTCATAGATCGGCTTTCGGGGCTTTAGAGAACTTGCTCAAATACTGCGCTTTTTATATACTATCATAACGCCCTTTATATGTCAAGTGCCAAATCAAAGACCCCTTTTACGCCTATTCCGGATGTTTCCCCGGAGGATATCCAGCGTATTGATGCGGAACTACGCCCCGACACCTTTGCAGACTACGTAGGCCAGGAAAATCTCAAGGAAAACCTCTCCGTTCTCCTGACAGCCGCAAAACAGCGAAACCACCCGCCGGAACACCTGCTTTTTTATGGCCCCCCCGGCCTCGGAAAAACCACCCTTGCCCATCTAGTGGCAAAGGAGACTGGCGCTTCCATGCGCGCTACCTCTGGCCCCGCAATTGAGCGCGTAGCCGACCTCGCTTCTATCCTTACCAATCTCACGCCTGGAGAAATACTTTTCATAGATGAGATACACCGCCTCAATAAAACCATTGAGGAAGTTCTTTATCCGGCAATGGAATCTGGCTCTCTTGATATCGTGATAGGCAAAGGCCCTTCAGCACGCACGATAGAGCTTCCACTGCCCCCTTTCACTCTTATCGGCGCCACCACGCGTATCGCCATGGTTTCCTCTCCCCTTCGCAGTCGTTTTTCAGGAGGAGTTTTCCGTCTGGATTTTTATACCGAAGAAGAGATAGCGCGCATCGTTTCGCGTTCGGCAAAAATTCTCGGGCTCACCATTCCTGAAAAAGCGGCGCAAATAGTGGCGGGCAGAAGCCGCTTCACTCCAAGAACGGCGAATTATCTTTTGAAAAGAGTGCGCGATTTTGCACAGGTTAAAGAAATGCCGGTTTCTGAAGAAACTGTTCACGGCGCCCTTTTAATGCTTGGTGTTGACGACAGAGGGCTTTTTCCTTCCGACCGCCAATTGCTTTCAGCGATCATAGAAAAATTCTCGGGCGGGCCTGTGGGACTTGGCACCATCGCAGCCGCACTTTCTGAAGATGAAGATGCTATTGAAGAATTCAATGAGCCATATCTTCTGCAAATAGGATTCATTGAACGCACGCCGCGCGGCCGGGCGGCCACATCTGCCGCCGAAGAGCATATGAAAAAACACGGAGTTAAAACTAGGCCTGGAAAACTTTTATAAAAATATGTCCGGACATAATAAGTGGTCAAAAATAAAGAATAGGAAAGCCGTCACGGATGGGCAGAAATCCAAGATTTTCGGGAAATACGCGCGACTTATCGCACTGGAGTCCAAAAAGGTGGTTGGCAATGTGAATTCTCCGTCTCTTAAAGCAGTCATTGAGCGCGCAAAGGCCGAGAACATGCCGAATGATAATATTGACCGCGCGGTGAAGAAAGGCGCTGGAGGCGAAAGCGACAATCTGGAAGGAGTGGTGTACGAGGCGTATGGCCCAGGAGGATGCGCAATTTTAATAGAGGCACTTACAGATAATCGCAATCGCGCGGCGCAGGAAGTGAAACATGCCCTTTCAAAAAATGGTTTTGAATTAGCGGCACCGGGCTCTGCGGCCTGGGCATTTTCAAAAGGAGAAGACGGATATTCCCCCACTATGACAGTGCCTTTATCTGATACGGATAAAAGTGTACTTGAAACTCTTATCGGGGATTTGGATGAACTTGATGACGTTCAGGATGTTTACACCAATGCGGGAGAATAGAATTATCGGAATAGATCCGGGTTTTGATCGAGTAGGTGTTGCCATAATAGAAGGCGCACGAAGCAAGGAAACACTCCTTCATTCATTCTGCATCGTGACGAACAGAAAAGATACGCACGCGGAGCGCTTGGGGCAGATAGCGCGCGAAATAAAAAAAACGATTAAAGAATTTGAGCCGAAGGTGCTATGTATAGAAAAGATGTTTTTCAATCAAAGCACCACCAGCGCTTTGAAAGTGGCTGAAGCAAGAGGGGTCATCATCGCAGCTGCAGCAGAAGCAGGACTTCCGGTATTTGAATATTCTCCGCAGGAAGTAAAAATAGGTCTCACAGGCTACGGCAAAGCGGACAAGCACCAGATGATGGCTCTCATTCCGCGCATGATAAAAATGCCAGACACCAAAAAGAAACGCCTTGATGATGAATACGATGCTATTGCAGTTGCCTTGACCCACAGTGCGTGTGCTAGGTAAGTCGCTCAGCCAACAGTATCTTTCAAACAGCAGTCGTTCGGGAGTCCCACTAAAAGAGACCACTCCGGGGCGTGCCCCGGGTCTTAGTCTCTTTTAGTGGGACTCTCTCACTCTAAATAGCTCTAGTATGAAAGATGTTGTTGGCTTCGCTTTAAAATTCTCAAGGAGCGAGGGGCGATGACGAAAAGAGGCTGTGCAGCGCGACGGCGCGAGGGTGAGCAAAAAATCAGCAGATTTTTATGCGTACTCTTTTCGTCATCACTCCGAGCGACGTAATCCACACCCCCTCTTTATCTCTATTGCAAAATGGTACTCGTTTGATACAAATGGCGTACGGGGAAACCCTTAAAAATAAAAATATGAGCGACAACGATATACCAGAATTTCAGGCAGAAGAAGAGGAGGAAGAGGAAGAAGCCGATGAGGTCCTACCGGGCGACCTTGATGACCCGGAGATTGTTGATATAGACGAAGTCATCGCGAAAGAGCTTGATGAAGAGGATGACGATGATGAGAAAGACCAGTTCGGCCACGGCTTCGGCAAGGACGAAGACGAGGTATAGGAAGCTATTCCTCAACAACGACTGATACGAAAGTCTTTTTACCTATACGAAGTTTTATGGAATGAGTGAGAACGTAATCCGCATCGGATATCTTTTCTCCTTTTTCTACATCTTCTACCGCTCCTTGCGAAATAAGCCGCCTGAACTGGGAGAGCGACGGCACGAGAGAGTTGTTTTTTAGAACTTCTCCCAAGAGAGCCCCCTTGGACGCCTTTACAGAAGGCATGTCCGAAGGGGTTTTCTTTTCGGAGAAAGTTTCGGAAAAAGATTTTCCGGCTTTTTCCGCCGCTGCTTCGCCGTGATAAATGGAAGTGATTTCGTGTGCGAGGCGCATCTTAGCTTTTTTAGGATGAAGCTTTCCTGAAGAAAGATCGTTCAAAGTTTTCTCAAAAACGGCGCGCGGAGCATAGGTGGCCAGTTCAAAATATTCGGGCATCAAAGCATCCGGAATTGACATCACCTTGCCGTACATATCATTGGGCTCATCCGTAACCGAAATATAATTTTCCAAGCTTTTAGACATTTTCTCTTTGCCGTCTAATCCTGTGAGAATGCGCATGGACATCACGGCCTGCGGTGGCTGATCGTTTGAACGCATTACATCACGCCCGAGAAGCATGTTGAAAGTCTGGTCGGTGCCGCCTATTTCCATATCACACGAGCCGAATATCATATGG
This sequence comes from uncultured Candidatus Saccharibacteria bacterium, assembly GCA_964582295.1. GTDB lineage: Bacteria > Patescibacteriota > Minisyncoccia > Phycocordibacterales > Zambryskibacteraceae > 12-FULL-44-12b. The sequence continues at coordinate 143,255 of CAZOQP010000001.1, read as the reverse complement.
ATAACAGCCGAGTCAATGGCCTGCATCACAGGGTAAAGCATTTCATGAAGATAAAGCTCGCCGCCTTTTGCCAGACGCTCCGCGAACATATCGCGTTCAATAAGGCGGGCATGAGTAATACGGCGAAGCGTTTCAAAAAGTGTTCGCAGAGTTACGACGGCGATGCCTTGCTTCATCTTAAGATCCTTCACCTGCATGCGCGATTCTTCATAAAGAATGGCCTTGCCTATAAAAGAGTTGGCATCAAAAGGGATTTCCGTCTGGCCCGACGGACCGGACACGGAAACCTTAACAGCTGTGCCGGGAGGAGCGGACATATCTGTAATATTGGTATACCAGTCCGAGTTTTTTATAATAGTGAAAACTTCCGGGTCTGTACGAAGTATCTTCCCCACCTGCTTGCGATAGGTTTCCGAATTTTTTTCTATAAGTTCATGGGTAAGCTCAGGCCTGGTTTTATCTTTGCCTGTTGGGTCGCCTATGCGGGCAGTGAAATCGCCGAGAACAAATATTACTCTGGCGCCCCTGTCTTGAAGCTGGCGGAGCTTCCGTAGGACGACTGCGTGGCCAAGGTGAAGGTCCGGCCTTGTCGGATCGGCCCCGAGCTTTATCACGAGTTCCGAGGGGTTTTCCAGAAGCTTTTTCTCAAAAAGTCCTTCCGGATCAACAAAAGTCTCCACTCCGCGTGAAAGGAGATCCTCCACTACGGCGTCTTTCTTTTTTAACAGCATTCTTTCCATCCTAACACAAAGGATATGGCGGCGGCAGAATGGTATTATTGGCTTATATGAGAAAAAAACGGCTAAAGACGCGCACCCTCGCGATCGCAAGTGTGGCCCTCGTTTTCCTAGGACTTTCCCTTTTCTGGCTTTCAAATCTTTCCCTTCCAACACTTCAAGGGGTGGTCTCGCGCCGCATAGAGCAGTCCACCAAGATATACGACCGCACCGGTGAAGTTTTGCTTTATGACGTTTCAAAGAACAGCCGTCGTACCAGTGTCGCTCTATCCGAGATATCTCCCTACATCCAAAGAGGCACGATAGCAATAGAAGACAAGGCCTTCTACACTCACAAAGGTATACGCATTTCTTCTTTCATGAGAGCGGTCATTGCGAACCTCACTTCTTTCGGATTTAGCCAAGGCGGCTCAACCATCACCCAGCAGGTGGTAAAGAACGTTCTTCTTTCAAGCGACAAAACTATCACCCGTAAACTTAAAGAGATAGTTTTGTCGCTCAAGCTCGAGCGCGCCATCTCAAAGGACGAGATACTCACACTTTATTTCAATGAAATACCATACGGAGGAAGCATTTACGGAGTGGAAGAAGCCGCACAATCTTTTTTCGGTAAGAACGCTTCCGATGTAACGCTAGCCGAAGCGGCATATATTTCAGCTATCCCCCAAGCTCCCACTTATTATTCGCCGCACGGAGAAAACCGCGACAAACTTGATGATAGAAAAAATCTGGTGCTTGCGGAAATGAAAGAGTCCGGTTTCATCATTGAGGAGGAGTACCAGAAAGCATTGAGTGAAGACGTTAAGTTCCAAACAAAACAAACAGCTGGTATCCGTGCACCCCACTTTGTTTTTTATGTAACTGATTATCTTCAAAGAAAATACGGGGAGGACGTGCTTGAATCAGGGGGATTGAGAGTGGTTACGACACTTGATGCGGAGATACAGGAAAGAGGCGAGGAAATAGCCAGGGATTACGCTTTGGAAAATGAAAAGACCTTCAACGCAGAAAATGCTGCCTTCGTGGTTATAGACCCTAGAAGCGGCCAGATACTCGCCATGATCGGTTCGCGGGATTATTTTGACAACCGCATACAGGGTAATTTCAATGTAGCAACCTCCAAACGCCAGCCGGGCTCAACCTTCAAGCCATTCGTGTACGCAGAGGCCTTTATAAAGGGCTACACCCCCGAAACAATGCTTTTTGACGTGCGCACACAGTTCGCCTCGGCCTGCGCTCCTGACAATTACACAAGCGAGAACGGCTGCTACTCTCCCGTTGATTACGACGGCAAATTCCGCGGACCTGTCTCCATGCGGGAATCGCTAGCTCAATCAATAAACATTACATCCGTCAAAACTTTATATCTTGCAGGGCTTGAAGACTCTCTGACCCTTGCACGCAATATGGGAGTTTCAAGTTTGGGAGATGCGTCACAATACGGTCTCACTCTGGTACTTGGAGGCGGCGAAGTTTCTCCTCTTGAAATGACGGGTGCTTACGGAGTGTTCGCATCAGGCGGTGTGCGCAATAATCCGACTCCCATAATTGAAGTGCGGGATGGTCGCGGAAGCGTTCTTGAAAAATATGAAGAAAAAACCCGCCGGGTGATACCGCAAGAGGTTGCATCTTTGATATCAGACATTCTTTCAGACAACGTGGCACGAGCACCTGCGTTCGGAGAAACTTCAGCGCTTCATTTTTCGGACAGGGATGTGGCTGTGAAAACAGGAACTACCAACGATTACAGGGATGCCTGGATAATCGGATACACTCCGTCCGTAGTTTTGGGCGCCTGGGCCGGCAACAACGACAACACTCCAATGGAGAAAAAAGTGGCGGGCTTCATTGTAGCTCCGATGTGGCGGGCATATATGGATTTCATTCTCTCTCGTCTTCCGAACGAATCTTTCCCGGCAATAGTGCGCGACGACCCATCAAGCTTAAAGCCCGTCCTTCGCGGACAATGGCAGGGAGGTATTGCATCTTTCACATCAACAGCTCCCGTGTTCATACCAGGAACCAACATTTCAATCTCACCTAACGAAAGTCTTTCGGGTGGAGTGCATTCAATTCTTTACTGGGTGGACAAAGACAACCCACGGGGGCCATACCCACTAAATCCTCAAGGCGACCCTCAGTTCAGATTATGGGAATACGGTGTAAGACTGTGGGCAATTCAGAACGGATTCGGTATCTAGATCTTCTTCCTATTTTATTTCTGAAAAAGAAAGCCCGGAGCGTACCTTGAACTCTTCAAGGATCTTGTCTTGCTTCATAAGGATGGCGTTTTTAGCGGCCGGAGTGGCGCGTATCATCAAAATATTACCTTTTTGGGTAAGAGAGAAAAAACCGATATCAACCCCTATCACAAGCTCGGCTGCCTGCCTAAATGAATCTTCTGTACCCTGTGCTGTTACAAGGACTTTCTTGAAACGTTCTAGGAATTTTGAAATAGGTTCCATGCTTTCCTTTTCTTACCGATTCATCGGCATCATTACATATAGGAAATTCTGGTCCCCCACTCCTTTGAGAATAGCCGGCTTGCCTGCGCCATTAAGGGAAATAGACACGCTGTCGCCGGTTACGGCCTGCAGACCATCTGAAACATACTTGTGGTTAAAATGAATGGTTATAGGGTCACCCGAAATTGCGGCTTCTATTTTCTCCGTTAATTCACCCGTGTCCTGGCTTCGGCTTGAAATGGAGAATTGTTTCTGTTTCGGATCAACTTCAAAAGTGATTTGGTGGAACCTATCAGTGAAGGGGCTTGCCGCTCTAAGCACGTCTTCCAAGTCTTCTCTGAGGCAAACTATTTCAGTGGTCGGCTCCTTGGGAATTATCTGTCGGTAATCAGGATAAGATCCTTCAACTGTGCGGGAAACCACATAAACCCCATCGGCTTCAAGGGATATCTGATTTTTTGAGATACCAAGATCCACTTTTCCGTGCATTGAATCAAGAATGCGGGAAAGTTCTGTAACGTTTTTGAATGGGATAAGAATGGCACCATCAAAAGAATCCTTAAGCTTCACTTTCTTTTCAGCGAGACGGAAAGAGTCGGTGCCTACACACACTCCATTCTCCCCTTCACCGTACAAATAAACGCTCGACAGCTCCGGCTTCATACTGGAGGGCGAAGCTGCAAAGGCGGCCCCTTTTAAGCCCGAAGAAAGGAGATTGGCATCAATGGAGAGAATGGAAGAAGTTTGAGTTCTTGGAATAACAGGGAAATCTTCATGAGAAAGTGTTTTAAATTTCACATCTTCAAGTTGTGAAGAAAATGAAAGCACATCGTTTTTGAGTTCTAGGACAACATTCTTTTCTCCACGGACATGGGAAAGGAATTGTAGAAAAGGGGTACCAGGCACCAAAACTTTTCCTTCTTTCAGAACCTTGCATGGAATGGATATTTCCACACCAAGATCAAGGTTCGTAGCTTTTATTTTTAATTCTCCCTCTGATGCCTCAAGAAGAATTCCTGAAAGAGTAGGAAGGGTAGCATTCCTACCAGTAAATCTTTCAGCTTTACTTACTGCATCCAAAATCTTTTCTTTAATACATTCTATTTTCATTTTATATAAGAAGATAATTACTACTCTTAGGGGTGTGGATGTGTGGATAATTCTGTAATACCTATATTTTAAGCCGTTTTTATCATCTAACTCAATCTGTCTTGGTGGTGATTAGGGAGTGTAAGACGGTTGAGAAGAATAAATCTTACAACCCCCTTCCCCACCTTACTTTTTTTATCAAGAATTTCCACACCGTGAGTACCCCCACCTTTCCACACCCTATACACACATTTTTATCAGGTGATCATGGTGCGGAGTTGGTTTATCTCCTCCAAAAGCTCCGTATTGAGCTTGATGTCATTTTTTATTTTCTCGCACGAGTGTATGACTGTGGTATGGTCCCTTCCACCAAGCTTCTCTCCAATGGACGGATAAGAAATATTGAAATCCTCGCGCAAAATGTACATGGCTATCTGCCTCGGCTTTATAACTTCCTTCCTGCGTGTCTTTTCATAGATGCTTTCCTCTTCCACATGATAAAAATCTGCGATCATCTTCACTACTTCCTTAGGAGCGATCATTCTCTTTGGTTTCAGGTTGCTTTTCACAAGGTTGCGGATGTCGTTTATGGTGAGCTCCTTTCCCTTAAGCTGTGTCTGCATGACAATGGAGTTTAAAATACCTTCAAGCTCCCGGATATTTCCCGTAATGGTGTTCGCAAGGAATCCGCACACCTCTTCCCCGAGGCAAAAACCCATAAGCTCCGCTTTTTTAGCAAGGATCGCCAGACGTGATTCAAAATCAGGTGGTTGGATGTCAACGGTCATTCCCTGAGCAAAGCGCGATTTCAGCCGGTCTTCAAGGTTCGGGATGAGATTCGGGTGCTTGTCTGATGAAAAGACTATCTGCTTGTTGTTGTCGTATAGGGAATTGAAAAGATGAAAAAGTTCTTCTTGGGTTTTTTCCTTGTTCGCAAAAAATTGGATGTCGTCCATGATCAAAGTATCAAAGGTGCGGTACTTATCCTTCACTTGGGCAATCTTGCCCGTCTGAATGGAGCTTGTGATGTCTGATGCGAAGCGTTCCGACGTGATGTAAAGAACTCTCTTTTCTTTGTGTGCGGCCTTGAGGGCGTTGCCTATTGATTGGATAAGGTGGGTTTTGCCGTGGCCAGTGTTGCCGTATATGAAAAGGGGGTTGTATGTGAGGCCTGGCTGGCGAATGATGGCTTGTGCTGCGGCGTGAGCAAGCTCATTGAACGGTCCGATGACAAATGAATCAAATGTATAACGTGGGTTGAGGTTGTCATCCCGGTTTATAAGGTCGCCTAGAGGGAGAGAAGACGACTCTCTGTCTATACGCATCTCCTTTTCCCTTCTCTTCAGGCGATCATCCTTGGCGATCACGTATTCCAGTGCGTGCACGGAGTCATCTTTAGTGCGTAGGAGCTTCAAAATAAGGCCGTGATGCTTGGTTTTGAGCCACTCTTCTACAAAATTGTTGGGGACAGCTACGGAAACGGTGCCGTCGTCATACTTGAGTATGAAAGTGTCCCGGAACCATGTATTGAAAGTGGCTTTGGAGACAGCTAGCTCGATATCGTTTAAAATGTTGTTCCAGAGTACTCGGGTGTCCATAATCTTGGACGTTAAGTATATAGGTGGGAGACGCCACGTACAGTTGAAGATATCCGTTAATTGTGGTAATAATGTGTGGACGAAATGTGCATAAGAAAATAACAACATAACTCTTAAATCAAGACAACATGTCGCAGACATACCAGCCTAAAAAGAAAAAAAGAAAGCGAAGCCACGGGTTTTTGACCCGCAAGGCAACCCCCGGAGGCCGAAAAACCCTCCTTCGCCGGAGGAGAAAGGGCAGAAAGAGCCTCTCCGTCTAATGCTCGCAAAGAAAAATCGTCTGTCGAGAAAAGATGTCCTTAGTGTGGTCTCACGCGGCAGGTCTTTACGCGGAAAAGTTCTTTTTTTGAAATACGTTTCTCCGGCAAACGTTCTTCAGGCCGGAGTTTCCGTTTCAAAAAAAGTGGCAAAGTCGGCAGTGGCGAGGAATCGCATGAGGCGCGCCGTCTATAGGGCCATCGCTTCCGTGAAAAAAGATATTCCTCTCGCCCGTATTTTCTTTTCCATACAATCCCGTGCTGAAAGAGAAGTTCTTGAGAAAGATGCAATAGATCTTCTCCGCTCCGCAGGACTTCTTTCCGTAAAAAATACATAATACATATATGTTCCGCACCCTTATATCCCAGCCGCTCTACAACATCTTCATTCTTCTCGCGGACCTCTTCCCGGCTCTTGATGCAGGATTTCTGGTCATCATTTTCACTTTTATAGTGCGTCTCATACTCTTCCCTCTTTCAAAAAAAGCTTATCGCTCGCAAATGGAAATGAAACGTCTCCAGCCGAAGATGGAAGCCATCAAAGCCGAGTACCCCAACGATAAGGAAATGCAGGCAAAAAAAATAATGGAGGTTTATTCGGAATCAAAAACCAATCCATTCTCCGGCATCGTGGTTCTTTTTCTCCAGATACCGATCATCTTCGGCCTCTACTACATTCTGGTCCAGTCCGGTTTACCTGTTATTAATGCTGACCTTCTGTATAGCTTCATTCCGTATCCTGCGGCTATAGATATGTCTTTCTTAGGGCTAGCAGTGCTTACTGAGAAAAGTCTCGTCCTTGCTATCCTTGCAGGTATTACGAGCTACATCCAGATACATCTTTCAAGCGCGGCCCAGGATATAGGAGGCAAGAACGAAGCGCTTGCGCGCATGATGAAAATCCAAATGAGAGTGATATTCCCCATCCTTGCTTTCGTTGTGTCGTGGCAGATATCCGGCGTAGTTGGTCTTTATTGGACGACTTCAAATATTTTAACCATCATTCAGGATCTTTATCTAAAGAAAAAATTTGCTCCGCCAGCTGGCGGACAAAATATAACTGTTGCGACTAGTTAGCTCCCGAGAGATCTATCACCCACAGAGAGTAATCTCTTTTATTCATAAATCCGAGCCACTGTTCGTCTGAAGATAAGCCAAGCTCTATCGCATCAATAGCTTCATTCAAGCTTCCGAGGTCGGCCAAAGATTCTTCAATGTTTGTCTTGGCGGATATTCTCCACACTTTGCCTGCATTCAAAAATATTTCTCCTCTGTACCAAATGTCCGGAAGACCAGTGTTCCGTCCGGCGAATTCTATGCAATAAAGACCGTCTGCTTTTATATTGGACCACACGCATTTTTCAGGAAGAGTATTGAGAAATAGTCCGCGTTTTTCTTCCGCCTCTTTATCATAAATCTGCACGGGCGAAGCCGTGTTTGTATAGTCGCTGAAGACCGCGAACATTCCGTCTGGGCTTACCATGGCTCTGAAACCGCTTTGCCCTGAAAGATATAATTCGGAGGCGCCGCCCGAAATAATAAATGCTGATCCAGGCATACCCCTTGCGGACTTTGTCTGAATAGAGATGACATTTTTATTAAGACCTTGCACAAGCCATTCCTGAAGAGAGCTTCTCCATGCCACTTGGGCGCCTGTCCCGTCCCCGTTCGCGGTTGTTATGGCAGAGCCAAGTTCGTCTTCAAATACGAATATGACTTTATTCCCATCCGCTGTGACATCAAGGTCTAAAATAGTTCCTGATATCTCCTTACTTACTGAGGATGTGGCTACTTTTGAATACAAGGCGGTAACTGATCCCGTATCGGTTTCTTTGAACCTCAAAAGACCTTTCCCTTGTTCTAGGAATACAGCAGATACGATGCGAGATTGGGTGTCACCTGTTACTTTTTGGGTTTCAGGAGTGGTACCTAGAGAAATATCATTCACGCGTCCGCTCCCGCGTTCGGCATACCGGATAGTAGTTGAAGCTCCTTTGCCTATAAATATGAAACCGGCTACCGGCTCTGAAACTATTTTCTTTATGACCACTCCGTCCTGATTTACGGATATTGAATTAGTATTCTCATTATTATTTTGCTCTGCCGGCTCGCCCGCCCTTTCCCCCGCTCTCCCCACACCAAAAGGACTGTCAGTCCCGGTAACTACAGCGGGTGCCGTCGTCGTATTTTTAGAGAGAAAGAAAAACGAAATTCCTCCCCCGATGAGGATCACAACAAGAATTAAAATTATAAGTTTTTTGTTCACGATAATTTACAGTCCAATATGGAAATGAGATTCCGATGCCCCTGGATTTAAACGTAAGAAATCTCTTCTTACTCCCACTCCAGTTAAACGGTCCATGTCTTGCTGTGTCTTCACTTCAAAAATTACAACGCTAAGGCCCTCACTTTTAAGCTCATCAGCTATTATATTAAGTTTTTCGGCGAGCACTCTTGTTGGGGTAGAGCCGGATGTGAACCCGGGGATAGTATTGAGATCAATACATGCACCATTGTAGTGGCATCTGCTTTGATGTGCTGATCTGGGGGCCCAAGCTTCAGTTACCCACCACTCTATAGGTATCTTTGTTGGGACAGGTTCATCTGCTGAAGTGGGTCCTTCAAGGAAAAAACCTTCCATTGCCCTTTGTAATTTGGTGGCGAGGCTGGCATTCATTTTATGCCCTGCCGATTTGAATCTAACTCCAATTGGACCGTCCACACAATCAACACATATACATGGTTCGGTACTGCCCCCCTGCATACGCGGGCATGAATCTCCCGGGCCGCCCCCAATAGTTTCTCCAGGAGATGGGGCGGCTAATGGAGCTGTTGGCTGAATATCCAAATTTATATTTACCAAGGCCGGGTTAATAGTATTGAGTATCACCCACGAGCCGATGGCAAGAGCCAAACCCCAGAGAGCATTCTGTATTTTTTCCTTCCCCTCGCTTTTGCCTGAAATAGCGTCCGTTGAAAGATACTGGAACCCTCCTACGATTATGTAAATAACAGAAAGCGCCGCGGCAAGGCCTATGGCCAACTTAATTAGATTTGGAAGATATTGAGCAAGGTCAATGTAAGCAGTTTCTCCCGATCCTACAGTTAAACCCGGCACTTGTTCAAGGGGTACATATTTTATAGGCTCCGGAGTATTTTGTGCCTGCACTGCCGTGGTGAACGCGAACACTAAAGACAGTAGTACGAAAGAGATAAGTATTTTAGTATGTAATTTTTTCATATTACTCAAATTGCAGATTGACCGAAGAAACTTTGTCTTCACCAAAATGCTTTGGTTCTTTGATGGATACCGAAACAGTTCCCGTATTGGCCGTTCCATTTCGGTTCTCTATCATTAGATACGTAAGGCCGTTATTGCTGGCACTGGTTTTCCCCACCATCCAATTCAGATTCGGGACTTGAAAACGGAAAGACGGATTAATGGGAGAGTACCATGGCACAGCACGGATTCCGATCTCCCTTTCCCCCACCAGGTTCTGGTTAGATTCTTCTTCTTGCAAAAGACTGCCGTAAAGAAGAGAAAAGCGGTAAAGGCCTATGCGAGGGTTTTGGCGCGTGATGGTTATTGAATCAGACGCGGTAAATCTATCATCAAGAGTTTTGGCCGAAACCTCTATCGTTGTTGTGTCCTTGAAACTGTCGTTCATGAAGTTGAAAGAATCTTTTCCGTAGCCGGAACGGTTTTGAATGACAGCCCCATCCTGTTTCCAGGTAAAGACAAGATTTTGAGGACTGACGGATACGCCCCCGCTTTTGAAATGCGGAATGGCCTGCAACACAATGAAAGAACCGCGGGTAGGGAGCGCTTTGCCGTAGAAAAGAGGCGGAACATAGGAGCGGGCCTCCCATATAAGAGAAACCCCGGCCCCATTTACAGTGGTACTTTTTTCGTATATGAATCCTCCGCTTGATATGGAAACCCTCACGGAAGTTATAGTTCCTGCCGAAGGAGCGGATATGCTCACTTGTTTTTCCCCTATACCTTTAACTATCACTCTCTCGTTTACGAACCACGTGATGGTGGCGCTATCTAAATCTACTGAAGTGGCGGAAAGCGAAACCACTACGGTTTCCCCGGGTTTAGGGAATTCCGGCCGGGCGGAAAGAGTTATACCATTCTCTCTTATGGTTTTGATGGTTGCCCCATCAATCTGGGCGTTGGCATTTACAGACGATGAAAAAAATATGAAGAGGCACGCGCCTAAAGTGAAGAGCGATCTCATATTTCTATTATATCCTGTTTGTTTCTTGCGCCGCCGTCTTTTCCCCCACAGGTGGCTCTGTGTTTTTCTTGTTATCTGCAACTAATCTCCACACATATATGGTCCATCCGGGCAGAGCGCCTATGAGGGGCATGAGTTCAATAAAAGTAACGACACCCAGCCCTAAAACCTTTTTCGGCTTTACGAATTTGATGCCGTGAACTTTTGCCACTATAAAAGAAAAAGCAAAAAATACTCCTCCAATTACTGAACCCATTACCTGCCCGACTACAGGAAGCGCTTGTACGGAGAATTGAGCAAGCTCAAGGATGATGGCGGCGGTAAAAAGTATCCTCCTGGTATTTTTAGAGAATCGCCGTTCCTTCATTTGTATTTTTAGCTTCCTGTTTTGATTTTGCGATAGCGAGGAGCTGTGATGGGTCGGAAGTGATTATCTGGTCTTCTGTGTAGGAGGCGATTATTTTTATGGCGACATGCTTGAGACCTGCGAAGAAAATGCCCTCTCCTACCCCTGATTCAAGAAGGAGATATTTTTCTTCATCTGTCAGATTGAAGACCTCCTGAAGACGGTCGATTGCCGTCGGGGATTGTTTTAAAAGTATTTGAATGGACGAGTTTGTGATAATAGGCGTTCCGTAGGGCGATTTCAGGAAGTCGTCAACGTCTTGGGTGATGGTTGCAAGCCCCAGGAAATATTTTCTGCCACGTTTTGCCATGTTCAAAAGGAAAGATGCTGTGTCTTCTGATTTCATCATCCACCATGCCTCGTCTATGACAAGCAGGCGTTTCTTCAACTCCTTTCTGACGGCGCTCCATATGAAGTGGGTCACGATGTACATGGCAATAGGCTTCAGTTCATCTTCCATATCGCGGAGAGAAAAGACCACGAATTTTTTGTTGATATCCACATTAGAAGGGCGGTTGATGAAGCCAGCCCAAGTTCCTTTGGTGTATTTGGAAAGGCGCTGTGCAAGAGATTCTCCTCCCTCAAGCCCTGAAAGCACCAGCTCAAAGTCTGAAAGAAGTGGTGGCTCTATATTTCTGAAATCGGAATCGGGAGTGATGTCTTTGAGGGCATATGTTTCGCTTAATGCTCTGTCTATAAGAGCATCCTCTTCTGGGGTAAGTCCTCCGAGCATTAGTCGGAAAAGCCCCACCAGATTCACAATGTTTGAACGCAAAACGCTTGCAGCCGATTCATCAGGCCCGGGAAGCGGCAATTCAAAGGGGTTTATGTGGTGCTCCGAATTGAGGGAAATGTTGAAGTAGCGCCCACCCACGGCTTCTGCCAGGTATTCGTATTCACGCTCCGGATCAATGACAATGACATCGGTCTCGAACATAAGGGAGCGCAATATTTCAAGCTTGGTCGCATAAGATTTTCCGGCACCGGATTTTGCGAAGGTGATGGAGTTGTAGTTTTCAAGAGAGAAGCGATCAAACAAGACGAGGGATGAATTGTGGCGGTTTATTCCGTAAAGTACGCCGCGGTCTGATGTGAGGTCAAAGGAAATGAACGGGAAAAGAGATGATAAAGGCGAAGAATTGAGCTTCTGGTTTACTTTGAGTGCATCTTCGCAGATAGGAAGAGAGGAAGCGAAGCCGTCATTCTGCTGGAAAAGTGCGGGCTTAATATACACCATCTTCGCTTCAAGGATGGATTTCATCTCGGATTCTATTTTGTCTAGCTCTGATTCATTGTCCGCGTAAATAGAGATGTAAAGGCCGACATCAAAGAGGCGTTCCTGCGCCTGCTGAAGCTGATCGCGGAGATTTTCAAGGTCCTGGTAAGCCACATCAAGCATAGGATCGCGAACCAGGCCCTTCTCCTCCCTTTCGTGTATCTGGCTTTGGACTTCAGCCACTTTCTTTTGGAATTGCCTTAATACGGTTGAGGTTTCAGCTGGGTGTACGAATATGGAAACGTCAAAAACCTTGTCCAGATTGATGATGGGGGCGAACCATCCTTCTGCAAGAAAGCGCGGATAAGAAATTACGAAAAAACTTCTAACCACTTTGTCTCCGAGATCAAGATGCTTCTGGCCTATCTTAAGAGCGCTTGGTGCGATGATGTCTTTAAGGTCAAGCACACTTGAGTCGTACACTTCTTTAGGAAGAATATTGCCGGGCGCTGGTGCATTCCCCTCTTTATTTTTTGATTTGAAAATATCTAGGAAAGACATATTTATGATTGCATCTGGATCGGCTTCTCTGTTTCCCCGGGGTTGAAAACTTTGTAGAAAAGCTCGATTACCTCTTCTGTGCCAAGGCGAACTGCTCGCAAGCCGCAGCGCGAAAGCCCCTGCATTACAACAGAGAGGCGCTGATCAAGCTGAACGACGTCCTCTTCAAATTTCCCTTCTTTCTTTTGGGTGGGTGTTCCTTTTCCAGGCATGACTTTCTGCATGAAATTGGAGTTATTAAGGGCATTCGGAGTATAGGGCACTACCACGAAAAAACTTTTCGTCATTATGTTCTGGCGTTCTGTAAAAGTTTTTATGAACTCTATGTATTCCTGTATTTGGATCTTCAAAAGATCGTTCATCTGCTCTTTTTTGCGGCCTTCAAGGAGAGCCAAGTAAGGTCTGATGTCGTGCTTGCGGGACTGCATCAGTATTTGCACTGAGAAATCAAGGGAATTCAGAAAATCCTGGAACTGATAAATGATGGCGGTCTTCTCGTCCTCCGACTTCAGGGAAAAATTGACAGATGATGTCATCAGGATACTTCTCAATCCTCCGTCTTTTAAAATGACGACTCCGTCGCGCACGTCTTTTATAGGTACGAAGTCTTGTGTAGATTGTGCGGATATTGGCATTGTGAATATTCTCCAGCCGTAATTATAGTATTAAACGGTATCCGTGTCTTTTGTTTGATTTATGTCGGTCCGTCCTTTAACGCTCAGATCCCATGTAAGGTCGCGAAGTCTGCTCCCTGAAATTTTAGGCACTTGCACCTGCGGTCTTTCAGAATTTGTGTCGGCCGAAGGATGGGCTTGCGCCGTCCTTTGCCTGGTTTTCCATACGAAAAGTTTTTTAGTGAGCAGATAGTTGAGGTATGCCTCCAGTGTGTAAATGAAAGGACGGTTATTCACTTTGTAAAAAGTAAGGGCTGCCGCAAGTCCTGCAATAGGAAGGGCTACAAGAAAAGCCAAGAACTTAGGAAGAAACGTGAAGGCAATAGCTATCATCCCTGCCCCACCTGCAAGATAAACGAATTGTTTGAACGTGAAGGGTCCGAATATCTTGTCTTCAACTTCAATGAACTGTGGTACTTGAAAACGCATAAAGATATTATAACCCGCCAATCTCGTAAGCTCTGCTTACGAGATTGGCTCCCTGTAGGGATCTGCTCCGCCTGGGTACTTTTTGTTTTCCGTAGGCGCTATGTTTTTCAGGGCTTCTTCAGCACGCTTTTTCCTCTCTTCCCATGAAAGATTATCTATCGGAGGCAGATTCTTAGATGCTTCAGGTTTTTGGGGTACTGGTGCAGCTGCAATTACAGGATTGGATGGCATTACGATAGGATTTTTAATTATCTCTTCGTGGTCCGGCAAAGAACCCGCTGCTCCATCTGGGAGCTTTATTGTTTTCAGTTGTTGAGGCAATTGTTCTAGGGCATTTAGTTTAATTGCCCCCTGATTTTGTTTTGGTATCCACTGTTTGAATTGCTGAAAAATAAATTTATCAGCTTCCATTATTATTTCCAGGCACTTGTTCTTTCCAATCCCCGTCTTTTCCTGAAGTGATGCAAGCATATCGTCTTTCGTTTCAAGTCCCATAAGAACAAGAGTGATCTCGTCATCAAGGACAATGTCCTGATTTGGGGTTAAGGAAAATTTTTGCGCTAGGGTATCTGTTTTTTCTATACTGCCGCCAGATGAAATATATTCTCTGATTTTTTCAGGAAGTTGTTGGTATGCAGCTCGTCTTTTTTCTTTGGAGATTATCATGGATTATTTTAGAAATTATTTTGATAGTCCGGGCTTCCTTGCCATGTCTGTAATCTATCTATTCCTGTTGGAGGGCCTCCTGCCGGGCCTCCAGGTGCTGCAGTAATTGCGGCTTTTATCTGATCTATTTTCCTCTCATCGTCTATTTCCTTACCAATACTCTTTAACTTTTTAGGATTAAGATGTTCTAGATATATAGGATCCGTAAGTACTCCCCGGTCAAATAGACTGGCCACGTCTTTTGGATCTAATTTAGCTATTTCTGACGGAGTAGTTTGGACTCTACCTAATAGAGCGTCCTGGCGAGAATTCTTAATCGCATCTTTCTGTGAAGATGTGAATTTGGTGCTCTTCTTTACGTAGTCCATATGTGAAGATCGCAACGCTCCGACGAAGTTTTTATTGTTGATGATGTCTGAAGGTACGTATTCAAGTTCTTTATCTGTAAGTCCAGCAATCTTTTTGGCATCAGTAGAACTAATTGGTGTTCCAGTCCTTTGGGCGGCCTCAATAATTGAGGATATTTGCTTGAAGCGGTTGTCGTTGAAGACCCTCTTTTCTTCATCCGAGAATTTATCGCTCTTATTTATAGTTTCCAGTTGTTGAACGCTTAATTTTTGAGCAAATGCTTCTTTATCAAGAAGTTTCTTGTTGCTTGATACTATTGCCTCCACCTCCTTATCCGTCATGCGTGCAAGGGCTTTTTCCATTTTGTCCATCTTATCTACCATTTCCTGCTGGTCGGGTGTTCGAGGTCCTACGAGAGCTCTTATTGCATCAATTTGAGCCGGATCAAGATCCTGAGCTGCCTCAATGTCGAGCACGGCCGTAGCTTTAGCCGCTCTTTCGTCCCTCTCCCTTTTAGCTTCTGAGCCAGGTCTTGCAAAATATTCTTTGTAGGCCTTTCTATCTGCTTCAAATCCACCTTGTCCCACAGCTTCTCCCGCATCAAGGCCCGTCATCCCGGCAAATGCTTTTCCAAACTTTGAACCACGCGTGTCCATGGAACCGGTCCTGGTCTGGTCTACCGTGTTCAGAGCAAGACGGGCCATCATACTGTCCTTAGATTTCGCCTCCCACTTCGTGTACATATTGGTATTTTTCAGCATCTCCGATCCCCTACCAAACGTCTGTCTTCCGATAAGAGATGCGCCGCCAAACATGGCACCTCCTGCCCATTTGCTGGCCTTTTTGTAGAGACCTGAAAATGCCTCCGCTCCCTTGGATGCGGTCTGAATTGATATAAGAAGAGACATCACGATGAGCGCCATTATTACCGCAAAATTTATCATGAGGCCCACTCCACTCACATCAGGAATATCCCCGCTTGCTGCCAAAGCGCCTCTAAAATTACAATCTCCCGGGTCCTTGCATATCCCCAGAATGCCTGGCGAGTTTATGACCTTGATCGTTATCCAGGTCATTATCATGAACACGGGCGGAAACAAGAGTTGTGATTTGAGCATACCCCACCATTGCTGGTTGTACTCCCCTATCATCGGCAGATCCTTGCTTATGAAACCAAGCGGCGAAAATATCAGAAGAACAATAAGTGCGGCATAGCGGATAACAAACATTATGGCTATGGTTAAAAATACGAAAGCCACTAAAGCGAGCATCATAGAGCCCATAAGTCCGATAGTGTATATGTTTGTGGAATTTACGACCTGGGATGCGGTTCCGTCTGCCGCTTTGTATAAAGTTCCCAGTCTAAGCGGATTGGCATACAGGGCGCTTAAAGTTTTCCCTCGCTCGCTCAATAACATATTTGCTGCGGATCCCAAACCACTCGTGTCAACAATTGCCGAAGTTATACGTTCATAAAAGAACAGGGCTACAGAGTTTGAGGCGTCTATCATCACGCGCGTGAAGAACATGGAAAAATTTATGAAGAGCGCAGCGAGTACAATATTTTTTATTACTTTTACAGGAGATTCCAGCCCAAGAATTGTGCGTATTGCTGCGAAGAGGAGAATGAATATGAATGAAAGGTTTATTAAGTCTCTTATGGTGGACCATGTTTCGTTTATAGCAGTAAGACTTTTGAGGTTTTCACTTAGCTGTACTACCGTAAGATTCAAGGAGTAATCTAGTAGTACAGCGCATATTCCCAACAGGAAAGCAAAGAACTTCAAAACCATGTTTGCAAGTGTCGCGACCGCACTCTCGATAGCCCCCGCAGCAAAACCGAATAGAGATAGAGCGTGGGCGGGTAAAGGAAGGAAAACTATTGTTGCCATTGAAAACACCAAAAAGCAGGAAATTAGTATTTTCCATGAAGAACTCATACTCCTATAGTATCCGATAAAGGACAAAAATTGGACGCGCCGTCCACACAAATTGTCCTATGGGCCTATTACTTTAACGGATTGGCAGGATTGGTTCACAAAGCCGTTCGCAATGCTCTGATCTGAATCAAGAACGCTTATTCTTAAGGTTTTATCAACATTTAAGTTCTGTCTTGCAAATATATTACTCTCTTCATACCAGGCCGGCAGTCTTAAGGTGATAGATGGGGGGTTGCCTTGAACAGGGATACCGGCTGCCGGGGAGTAATTAAGGCTCGGAAGATATGGAGGGAGCTGGCTGTTCACACCAATATTGATACCGCTATCCTTTTCGACAGTAATACGGTCAAGTTTGCCTGAGCCGCCCGAGATAGTGACCTGCCAGACCACCAGATATTTTTTATCAGTTTCCGTAAGGGTGCCGTTCCTGTACCTCGCATACATATTATCCGGATCATTCGGGCCATCCCACACGCTGTCATTTTGATCTGTAGGGGAGATACGATGATTTGTAGAGGAAGGAGAGTTTATAACCAGTGGAGCTAATATGCATGAAATAGCAAGAGGTGGTGGGGTTACGAGAATGGTGGGGCAAGAAACATTCTGGGTTTTTCGTGTTGTCGGATACTGACCAGTTGTTGGATCAGGACTTTGAGATTGATCGATCTCGTCATATGAAAGGGTAACCGACATATTTTTGTCGCCGGGTATTGAGTAAGAAACCTTTAGCGAGGATGCGTTGGTGGTGGAACTCATATCCGTACCACTCCATACATATTGAGGATTCGATCCGTTTACGGCAGTTGTTATTCTCCATGTGGTGTCACTACCTACCACGATCGGTGCGGGGGGTTCGACTGTGCAAGCTCCTGTTCCTAGATCGAACGGCTGTCTATTGTAATCTCCTGCCGCTCCTGAAATTCTTGGTGCTCCTCCCGTACGGAATATTCCATCTCTACTGAACACCATGTTCTGGAGCTGGTTTACGACAGCCGCGAAAAATTCGTCCAATTCGTCTGCAGTTATTAACTGATCTGTTGATGCTCCGAATTGTTTATTTACCTGGTTTGCAATAACTGCACCGGGGGTTTTTACCGGCCCCCATTTATTACATATCTGTGTAGGAACAGGAACAGGACCTGCCGCTGTCATCATTACGGTCGTCTGATATTCCAGGCATTCACGTGTATCTATGAATCCCTGGCTCCAGCTTAATTTAGCAAGCTCCACACTTCGCGCTCCTTCAATACTTGCAGTGATGGCGCCTCTTGCTTCTAAATATGAGCCGTAAGGATTGTTCTCATCAACTTGGGTTATCCTGAACCATGCCGGCCACCCGCCATCAACAAAACTTCCATCCAAAAAATTATCCACGTTCGCTTCTATCTCGCTCAAAGTGCAGGAGTTTTTGAAAATTTTGCCTTGCCCCCCGGCCCCGAAGTCTCTTTCTATGGCAGCTCTTATCTCCAGGCGAAAAGGCTCACAGGCGAAGCCGTTGGTTATTTCATTCAAGGCGTCTCCTATCACAACATCCCCAACCTTAGACAAATAATCATTAAGATCTGTTGCGAAAGTCGGATTGCCTTCAAATCCGCGGTTCACCCAGTCGGTCATACTGTCAAATATGTTGTCTAGCATCGCCCTGCCAAGCATAATCACTATGCTGTCCCATGAAATACCCGTGTCTATTCCAAAAATAGTAAAGCCCACCTCTTTTTTCCTTATGGCAGCATCTCCTACGGGTACAGGAGGAATAGTTTCGCTAAGTCCGGTAAGTGGTGGGATATTTATTCCCTGGGCCTGGGTAGTTGATGGAATTAAAAGACTTCCCAATATAGAGAATAAGAGTATAAAAAGTAAAATTTTCTTTTTCATGCTTTAGGGAGCGAGGTATGTCCCAGAAAAAATTATACCATTGCTTATAAGAAGAACCTGGATTTCACTAAGCGCTGCGGACTCATCGTCTTGGCTTTCCGAATACAAACTTAGGCCGGGGATCACTCTTACTGGATCATCAGATAGATATTTAAACGCGGGTAGTCCTGCAGCCGCTTTTGAATAAGCATTTACCAACTTTAAAAAACTTTGTAAGGCCGGCGCGGGCACCGGGGTTGTCAAAAGCTCCTCGGCCATTTGAGAATATAGATCTCCGGCCTTGAGTATTGAGGGGATATTATTTGGGCCAAGTGTCGCCAGACCTCCTAAATTTGTGGAAGAGCGGAATATCGAAGCATATTTGCTGCGTATTGTGTTTATGTCAGAAATGAATTTCTGCCAGTCGCTTGTGGTAGGAGCAGAAATTATGGAGAGGTCTACCAAGGAGTATTCTGTAAACTTAATATTGCTGTTTGCTGCCAGATCTGAAGCCACCTTGTTAGAGATCTCCATGATGTCGGAAGCATTTACCTCCTCCTCTCTTTGAGATGCTTGTACAAATCGGGAAAAAGCGTTTTGGCCGAAACGTGCCGTGAAAGTGCTTGGAGTGAAAAGCGATG
Source organism: uncultured Candidatus Saccharibacteria bacterium (assembly GCA_964582295.1). Lineage (GTDB taxonomy): Bacteria > Patescibacteriota > Minisyncoccia > Phycocordibacterales > Zambryskibacteraceae > 12-FULL-44-12b. Next base: position 124,127 of record CAZOQP010000001.1, on the reverse strand, counting down.
AGTTATCGCTTACCGAGTTTTCCACGTTTTCTGCGCTTATAAGGCTTCCAATGTCCTGCTTTTCATTTTCGGTCCGGATCCCCAAAGGAGAGGTGTCGGAACGGGGGCTTTGTGCTATCGCATAGCCGGTGCTTCCGCTCAAAATGAGTATTGATGCGGAAAGTGCCACCGTTATCTTGTCTGAAAGGAGGTTCTTCATGAATAAAGAATATCACGCTCATGCTAGAATGAGGAAACGAAAATGATATTTCGCCCCTCATTCATACGTTTTTTGTGCATTTGCGTGTTATGCCTCCTCCCTGTGTCCACTTTTGCGACCTCTCTTGCTCTACCTTTCGGTGGATTTGCGACCAAAATCGTTCCATGTACATGTTCTGGCGGTATTTGGGTTCAATATGAGCTACTTTATCTCGGGGGGAACAAGTTTATTCCTGGAGGGGCCCTCACATATAGACCTGTGCCCACAGGCCCAAGTATTCCTTACGCACATGGACTGGCAGGCATCCCAGGCATTTGGTACCTGGGGGATTATTTTCCTATCACTAACACTTGTTTAATTTTGGTGCCTACTGGTCTATTTGGTCTACTTACCTCCTGCGTCCCTCTTCCCGATCTCGGGGTTATGTTCCGGGTTGGTACCAGTCGCCCCGCATTCTTAGGCTTTTAAGATAAGAGAGGTTATTTCAAACCATTCCTCAAGGGAAACATTTTCCGCGCGGATGTCCTCTCGGATTTTTAATTTCCCAGCAATCTCCGTCCATTTTTCTTTTCCGACATCCATATTTGATGAAAGTTTTTTGCGTTTGCTCGAGAACCCTTTTTTGACGACTTCAAAAAAACTTTTTTCGGATACTCCGGCCGCGTGAAATTTGTCTTTGGATATTTTTTCAATGGCAAGTATCGCCGAATCAACTTTTGGCGCCGGATGGAATGAACCGGCCTTAACCGTTTTTATTATTTTAGGAGTTCCGTACGCTTTTATAGAAATAGAGAGAATGCTTTCTTTTCCGTCGCGTGCCATGATCCTTTGAGCCACTTCTTTCTGTATCAGAAGAACCATTTTTTCCGGCTGCTTTTTTGTTTCCAAAAACATTCTCAATATTTCCCCTGTTATGTAATACGGAATGTTGGCAATGAGCTTGTATTCCTTATCTGTGAATTCTTTGGCGGGATCAAAATTACGTATATCAGTATGTAAAACTTCCAGTTCGCCGTTATTTATTTCCGTTGAAAATTTTTCCTGGAGCATGGCCACCAACTGAATATCTTTCTCGACAGCGAACACTTTCCCGGCTTTTTGCAAAAGTTTTAGAGTGAGAGCTCCTTCACCCGGCCCTATTTCAAGAACAACATCCTGCCTGCCCACCTCTCCCGCATCCGCGATCGCTTTCAGAGCTGGGTCTGATCTCAAAAAATGCTGACCCAAGTATTTTTTAGGAAAATGTTTCATATTAGAAATCTATTGAGAGAAGAGATTTGCGACCGCCGTACTCGCTTTCAATGGTTTCCAGATGTTCGGAAGGAATATCAAGAAGGAATGAAGAAGGAATATTCACTTCGCGCGATCCGAACACCAGGCGGGTCTGTGCCCAGGTGAGATAAAGTTTCTGCTTGGCGCGCGTTAGAGCTACGTAAAAAAGGCGGCGCTCTTCCTCGCGCTCTTCTTCCGAAAGATGCTCCTCATGCATCCTTTCGTGAGGGAAAAGGCCTTCCTCAAGGCCGACAATGAAAACATATGAGAACTCCAATCCCTTGGCGGAATGAACTGTCATCAGTCGCACTCCTTCCCCTTTCGCATCGTCTTCTCCCGTTTGCAATGCAGCTTCGGACAAGAAATTCATAAGAGGATCCATACCCGTCCCTTCAAAGCGCGAGGATAAGTTCACGAGTTCGCGGAGGTTGTAAAACTTCTCTTCATCTTCCGCTAAGCCGGCGCGGCCCCGCTCCTCGTAATAGTTAGCCAATCCGGAGATGTTCAGCATATGCTCCAAAGTTTCTTTAGGCGTGTGGTTCTGAAGAAACGCGCGGCCGCTTGATATGAGATTTCTGAAAGTTGCCAGGGATTTTTTAGCTGCAGGTGAAAGAGCTTCTTCCTGTCCGCCCAAAATTTTAAGCACTGAAACTTTAGTGAGACCTCGTGCTGGTACGTTTGCAACACGTGTTAGATCGGCGGGAGTTTCCTCAAGAAGCAGGCGCATATAAGCCACTGCATGCTTCACTTCCTCGCGCTCAAAGAATTTTGTACCCACCAGCTCGTATGGAACTGAATTATGTATGAAAGCTTCCTCTAATGGCCGCGACTGGAAGTTTGCGCGGTAAAGCACGGCGATATCTTCGGGTGGCGTGCCCTGCCGTATCAGGGAAGAAGCGGTTTCCGCCGCGAAACGCGCTTCCGTCGCTTCATCAAAAGCAGCGAGCACTCCTATAAGCTCCCCTTCAGAATTTTTGGTGAAGAGATTCTTTTCTTTGCGAAGTACATTTTTTGCGATAACGGTGTTCGCGGCATCTAAAATGCGTTTGGTTGAGCGGTAGTTTTCCTCAAGAACTATCACTTTAGCTTCCGGATAATCTTTTTCAAAACGCAGGATGTGTTTCAGACTCGCTCCGCGCCATGAATAAATATTCTGGTCCGCATCTCCGACCACGCACAAGTTGCGGCTCTTGAGTGAAAGCATGCGTGCAAGCTCGTATTGCACTTCATTGCTGTCCTGATATTCATCTATATGGATGTAAAGCCATTTATTTTGATAACGTTCAAGAATATTTTCGTGTTTCCTGAAAAGCGTTGCAGTTTTGAAAAGAAGATCGTCAAAATCCAGAGCTTTTTCTTCACGGAGTATTTTTTCGTACTGCGCATAAGCGGAGGCCGCGACCTCTGATATATTGCTTTCTGCTTTTTCCCGCGCCTGGTCGGGCGTCAGGAAATCATTTTTCATTCTGGAGATGATGGAGGCGATGCGCCCCGGCTCATATTCTTTCGGGTCAACATCTATTTTAATGAGGGCATCCTTTACGGCTTTTTTCTGATCAGCTTTATCAAATATCTTGAAATGCCGAGGGATGCCGACAGCTTCGTACTCGTTCCTTAATATGAAAACGCAAAGGGAATGAAAAGTGGAGACGAAGGGTATCCCGAAAGCTCCATACGCCTCAAATGAGCGTGGCATCTCGCGTCCCAGCCGTGTAAGCACTCTTTCCCGCATTTCTTTGGCGGCTTTATTTGTAAAAGTGATGGCAAGGACTGATTCGGCTGCAACTCCGTGCCTTATAAGGTTGGCTATCCTCTCCGTAATGGTCTTGGTTTTGCCTGCTCCGGCACCCGCCAATATAAGAAGAGGGCCTTCCAGGTGTTCGGAGGCCTCTTTCTGGTGGGGATTTAAGGTGCTGGGGGTGGTGTCCATAAAGGCATCTTACGGCAAATTTTCATAAAATCCAGCATTTAAGCCATTTTTTGGCCTTTCTCCACCGTATTTGTGCCCTTTGTCAATTGAAAACAGGTATGGAAGGGTTATAATGTAACTCTTCAGATACGCCGAACGTCCTACACGCCCGCCCGGGAGAGTTACCATATAAAAAGACTTTATTTCTTCCACCCCCGCGAAGCCCGGTCGTTCTCCTAAGAACCGCCGGACCATATCCAGAGTTTTGAGGCGTTCTATTTTTTCCGCCCTTCTTTCGGCCTCTCTCTTTTCCATTTCTCCCGCGGCTACACACGCGGGCCTTGTTGAATTCATAAGTGGTATTTTCAAACCAGCCGAAGCTCAAGTGGTGAAGTCTTACAATTCGCAGAACCTTCCCCTGCTTCAGGCACCTTTGAACATTGATACAGCACCTAACACCGGTGGCGCTGAAATATTAGTGCAGGGCGGAGCGCTGGTAGCGCAGGATTCTCCCGCTGGAGGTCTTGCTGAAAACCTTAAGGACAGACCTTCTTCTGATCAGATCTCCGTATATGTTGTGCGAAAGGGCGACACTCTTTCAGTTATCGCACAAATGTTTAATGTGTCAGTGAACACTATTCGCTGGGCGAACGATCTTAAAGGAAGTGTAATTTCAGAAGGTCAAACACTTACCATTTTGCCTGTATCGGGCGTGCGCCACGTAGTGAAGAAAGGAGACACAGCACAATCCATCTCCAAGATATACAAAGCTGGCATTGACGACATTTTGACGTACAACGACATTACGAATGAAACAAAACTTGCCGTGGGAGATGTTGTTATCGTTCCTGACGGCGAACTTGTAACCACTTCAGCTACTACCCCCGTAAGGTTCGTGGAAACCACCAGCAATGTTGCAAGCGGATACTATATGAAGCCCGTTCCTGGCCGTCGCACCCAGGGCATTCACGGCCACAACGGTGTTGACCTCGCTTCCCCCGTTGGTACACCTATCGTGGCAGCAGCTGCAGGCCGCGTTATCATTTCCCGCCAGGGTGGCTGGAACAGCGGATATGGAAATTACATCGTTATTGAACATCCGAACGGCACTCAGACTTTGTATTCACACAATCGCTCAAACAGCGTATCCGCCGGTGAATCTGTAAATAAAGGCCAGGTCATCGGATATGTTGGATTAACCGGAAAAACCACCGGCCCCCACCTCCACTTTGAAGTTCGTGGCGCGAAGAATCCATTTTAGTTTTACTTAAGGAGCGAGTCATGTCCTCCGCTACAAAATATACGTAGGACTGTCCTACGTATATTTTCCTCGCTTTAAGTTCTGGTACTTAAGAAGCGAAGATAATACCCTTTTTCACACTAGAGTTATTTAGAGCGAGGGGTGATGACGAAAAGAGGCTGTGCAGCGCGACGGCGCGAGGGTGAGCAAAAAATCAGCAGATTTTTATGCGTACTCTTTTCGTCATCACCCCGAGCGACTGCTGTGTGAAAAAGGGTATTATCTGAGCGACGTCTTCATCCCAAAGCAGTCTTCGGAGGTCTGAAGCTTAGCGCTTCCAAAATGTCCTCTTCTTCTATATTTTCTCTTTCTTTAACATCCGCAATGGTTCGCGCGAGTTTTACCACTTTGTGATATCCGCGCGGCGAAAGATTCATTGTTTTTGCCGCATTGTTCAGAACATTTTTAATGTTTTCAGACAAAGTGAGATGCCTCACCACGTCTCGCACCCCTAAAGCTCCGTTCCACATACCCTGCAAGCCTAATTTTCCTGCCCTTTCTCTTTGCTTCGCTCTCGCTTTTTTCACTTCCTCTTTGAACCTTTCATTTTCTTTGTTCTCATTTTTTGAAAGCAGTTTTTCATGCTCTATTCGCGGTACTGAAATCCACATATCAATACGGTCAAGTATCGGCCCTGATATCTTTCTTTCATATCGCATCAGATCTTTCCCTGCGCAGACGCACGCAGGTCCTTTGAATCCCCGGTTTCCGCAAGGGCATGGATTGAGAGCTGCTACCAATATGAAATGCGCGGGAAAAACGGCGCTTCCTTTTGCTCGTGATACGGAAATTTTTCTTTCTTCAAGCGGCTCACGCAAAGTTTCAAGTACGCGTGTTTCAAATTCTGCGAATTCATCCAAAAACAGAACCCCTCTGTGCGCCAAAGTAATCTCACCCGGTCTCACATTTGCTCCACCGCCAACAAGCGCCACGTAAGATGCTGTGTGATGCGGAGAGCGGAAAGGCGGCTCCACCATATACGGTTCTTTCAAAGTGCCGGCAATGGAATGAATACTCGTGGCTTCCAATATCTCGTCGTCAGAGAGCGGTGGCAAAAGAGAACGGAAAGCTTTCGCGAGCATGGTTTTTCCTGTGCCGGGCGGGCCGTAAAGGCCAATGTTATGCATGCCTGCCGCCGCTATGAGAAGGGCTCTTTTTGCACTTTCCTGGCTTGCGATATCATCAAATGTTATTTCTTCTTCTCGTTCCGGGAATTTCACTTCGGTCTTTGGCTGTGTCGGAATCTTTTCGCCGCGCACATGATTAATAACGTCAGTGAGCGTGCGAGCAGGGATGACATTTATGCCGTCAATGAGCGCCGCTTCCTCCCTGTTCTCAAAAGGAACCACTACTTCCGCGAAACCGTTGGTGCGGGCTACTTGCGCAAGGGCAATAGCTCCTTTGACAGGCCGCAAGATGCCATCTAGAGAAAGCTCTCCCAAAAATACTGTTTTCTTCAGCACTTCTTCCGCCGACAATGCATCTTTTTCCATACTCTCTTCAAGATCGCCTATTGCCATCAGATATCCGAGCGCCATCGCCACATCAAAACCTGAACCCTCTTTCTTTATCTCGGCCGGGGCGAGTGCAATGACTATTTTCTGATTTTTCTGTTTGGGAGAAGTGAAACCGGAATTTTTTATGGCGGCACTTATGCGGTCCTTGGCTTCTTCGGTTGCTTTGTCGGGCAAGCCCACTATTGAAAATGAATGAAGTCCGCGCGAAAGATCCACTTCTACATCAATGATGTCTGCGGAAAGCATTCTTGTTTGAGCGCTGTGTACTTTCGCAAAGCTCATTTTTGGTTTATGCAGGTTACCTACATATGCTCCTTGCAGGTGCGGGCTGCAGGATTGGCTTCCAGTCTGTCGGCTTCTATGGGGTGATCCCCCTTTTCACATATTCCGTAAGTGCCGTTTTGTATTTTTGTGAGAGCGTCCGTTACATCGGTGAGGCGGTTCTCCAGGCGCGTGACCACACCTGTATTGTTCTCAAGTTCTTCAAAAGTGTCCGCTACCGTATTCTCATCTGCAGTTGATTGGTCTTTCATTCCTACTGCAGGAACCCAGTCCCCCGGATTTTCAGGGTCTCTTTTGGCAACTGCGCCAAGCTCTTTTTCCAGGAGCTTTTTCTCCTCCTCAAGTTTATTTTTCAGTTCCATGTGTGATGTTTGATCCATTTTATTATGATACCAGATTGGAAAAGCATTCTGCTCTACCTTTATTATTTGCTTTGCTATTGGGCTTCTGCGGCGAAAGCCCTGTCAAGTATAGCTTTAAAGGTTTCCTCCGATGATGCTATGAGAAGGAGGTCCTTGGTTACAAAGCCGTAAACCAGGACAGTTTCCCCGAAGGAAGTGGAAAGCACCCTTGTGTCCTTGTTTGATATGACCTTATCAATGAAGGATTCTTTCACTGATATTACGGGGACTAAAGGAACTATAGGAGTAGTAGTTGCTGTTGTTGTGGCGACTGTCCCAGGTGTGGTTGTGGCAACAGCTGTAGTGCTCGCGGTTGTTGTTGCAAGAGGCGCATTCGGTGCGCTCACCACAGAAATAATTTTCGGAGACATCAAGGCACCTATGTCTCCCCACATATTTTTTTCCCACGAAAGCATCCCATCAAAAGCATTTTCGTAGGAAGACAGTTCTATAAGAATGAAAGCGTCGTTATTTCTGCCGCGATAAAGGCCGAGCATGAAAGAGGATACGAAAGATCTCGTAAGTGAAATAGGGGCGCGGCTTTTCAGTAAAGATAAAAATTCTGATCCGTTTATGGAATCAGTAACGATGATAGTTGGAGTAGTGCTTGCGCGCTTTACTATATGAAGATAGGTGATGCTGCTGGCCGGTTTATTTTTTTCTTTGGGGTCGTTCTTTATATCCTCCACTACAGAAAGGAATTTTTCTTTTGTCAGTCCATTCGAAAGAATTTCCGTCTCTCTGTCAAAACTAATGATGCTTCGCGGCGGCTCAATGACAGGCACCGGAAGATTTTGGACATGTACGTAATACAAACTTCCCAATATTGAAAGGCCGATGACCAAAAGGAGTGCCGAACTCAATGCAAGCATGGTGTTTTTCTTCTCCCGCTTTCTTTCAATTGGTGTTTGTGTGGGTGGCGGCTCTTTTTCTTTTTTCTTTCGTGCCGCAAGGGAGATAGAGAGCATTGAAGCATTGCTGTCCTTCAGGGCCTCCGCCACATCTCCCTGGTAAGTGCGCAGATTTTTAAGGGGAGATTTGTATGCCGGCTCTGCGGCAACTGGAGACTCTGTTGGTATAGAGGGAATTTCTTGTACAGAAGGCGGGGGCGGGGTTTGAGCCGCAACCAAAGGCGCCTTTGGTTGCGGCTCTTTTACCTCTTCACTCTCAATAACAATAGTTTGCGGTTCAGGTTCCGCCGGAGAGGCGATCTTTGCTCCCGGCGCTTCCTCACGGATCTGTGTTCTTACCCCAGGCACCACATTTGGCATTACTCCCCCGCTTTGCTCTGTTATGCGAGCCCTTTTTTGAGCTTCTTCCCGTGCTTTGGCGAGAAGCGCCTGCACAGTGTCATCTTCAAATTGAGGTGTGCCGGAAACGGGTTTTATTTCTTTCGCACCATCCGAAGGTCCTGTGTTTTCGCGAGTATTATCGCCATTCATTCTCTCTATTCTAACACGACGTTCTCTGCTGCCTCACCATCCATTTCTTCGGCAGGAGCAGAAATATTATCCTGTGTCCTTTTCATTCCTCCACGTAACGGTCCCATACGCATTAGAAATTTCTTAGGGTTGTCATCAAGGTCTATGAAGTCGTCTGCCACTTCTATAAGGCGCGCAGATGTTGAGCGGCCGAAAGCGGCTACCTCAACCTGGCATCCATGGGTGTTTTTTAAGTATTCAACGAGCGGCACGAAATCGCCGTCGCCTGAAACTATCACTAGCGCATCCACTTTTGGCCCGAGTTTGACCGCATCTATCGCAAGGCCTACATCCCAGTCGGCTTTTTTGGCACCACCTGCGAATATTTGAAGGTTCTTGGTCTTTGTCTCTATTCCGTTCTTTTCAAGCGCCTCAAAAAAGGGCTTTTCCTCGCCTCCTTCTGTGGTAATGACATAAGCCACTGCTCTGATAATGATCCTTCCAGCTACCGATTCTTCAAGAACGTTCTTGAAATTGACTTTAGCTCTGTAAAGATTCTTCGCACTGTGATAAAGATTCTGCGTGTCTATGAGCACGGCCACGCGCTGTTCTGCATGTTTTACTACTGACATAAAATTATTTAAAGTTCTTGATAAATGACTCACAACGAACGACTGGGAGCAAAATTATGAAAATTGATTATCTTATTTTGTTGCCAGTTGTAGGGTGTTAGCCTGTCTTTTTCTTCATCCCGAGCTTTTTGGCGAGTGCAGAAAAACGCTTCGGGCTTTTCTTTTCCAGATATTTCATGTGCTTCTGGCGCATGGAAACCATTTTCAAAAGACCGCGACGCGAATGATGGTCCTGAGCGTGTTTTTTCAAATGTGAAGCAAGCTCCTCTATTCTCTTTGTAAGTAGGGAGATCTGTACCTCCGGAGAACCGCTGTCCGTTTCGTGGATTTGGGTTTCCGAGATGATTTTCTGCTTTTTGGTCTTCGCTATCACCCCTAAACGATAGCATACATAACCCCTTTTTGCAAGGTCTTAATGTGGAGGTTATAATATTGTGCGACCCTCCTTCGCCGAAGCTATGGACGGGCAAGCATGACATCTCAAACCGAACTTGAAAAATTAAAGCGCCAATTTCTGGAATATACGGAAATAGAAAAGGGCCGGAGTCTCAAAACTATTGAAAATTACGACAGGTACCTTTCAAGGTTTCTGGAACATTCCAAAATAAAGAATGCTTCGGATATTTCTGCTGATTCAGTGCGGGAATTCCGCCTCTGGCTCAACAGGCAATCTACGGGCCACAAGTCGCCACACAATGAAACTCTGTCTAGGAAGACCCAGAACTACTACCTCATTGCTCTTAGGGCCTTCCTCAAGTACTTAGCCAAACAGGGAGTGAAGACTCTAGCAGCAGAATACATCGACCTCGCTAAGGTTAGCGAGAGACATCTAGATCTCATCTCTCCCGCCGAGCTTGCCCGGCTCATGGACTCACCTAAAGGAGATGATATTAAGAATTTACGGGACCGAGTAATTCTTGAATTGCTCTTTTCTACCGGCTTGCGAGTTTCCGAGCTTTGTTCGCTCACGACAGATATTGATTTCCAGGCTGGCGAGTTCCCTATCAAGGGTAAGGGTGGCAAAATCCGCGTGGTCTTTATCTCCGAGGGGGCACTCAAAGCTATCAAAGATTATTTGAAAGCTCGCAAGGACATGGAAGAAGCGCTTCTAGTGAGGATTACTCAAATGGGGAAAGTAGCAGGCCCCTTGGGAAGTCGCTCCGTTGAACGTATTATCAAGGATAGAGCAATCCAAGCCGGTATCTCTAAGAAGGTTACTCCGCATGTCTTGCGGCACATGTTTGCCACGGATCTACTCTCGAACGGGGCCGACCTGCGTTCCGTTCAGATGCTTCTCGGCCATGCCAGTATTTCCACTACACAAATATATACACACTTTACTGACAGTCATTTGAAAGAAATACATAAGAAGTTCCACGGAAGACGCAAATAGAGTGGGGACAGGAATAATCTTGGGTGAGAGCTTGATAGTACAATATAAAAATACAAATAAGGCCAGAGGCCATAAGCAGCCAAAAATTATTATGAAACTTATCAACCGATTCTCTCTCATCCTTGTTCTTTCGGTAATGCTGTTTGGTGCGGCCGCTCCCGCTGCAGATGCGCAAGGTTTGGTGGGGCCTACAGTGGGTGGTTCATCTATGTGCGAACTCATCCCTACGCAAACCCTGTCCATTGGTTCTCGTGGGGCAAGCGTCACTAATCTCCAGCGTTTCCTGAATTCGCTAGGGCTTCTCACTGCCGATAACATGACAGGATATTACGGTATTTACACGAATGCTGCCGTAAGTAACTTCCAGACCGCCTACAGCGTCAATGTATCTTTGTCATCTGGGACGGAGGCAAGAGGTACAGCCGGCCCCGCCACTCTCGCCAAAATGAAAGAGCTCGCGTGTGCCAACACTTCAAGCGGCACAGCGCCCGCTAATCCGGCTGTTACTAGCACCGCCGCTAAATTCCTGATTGGCGACATTGTGAAGACCAATGACCAGGTGAATGTGCGCAGCGCTTCTGGCCTTGGCTTTGCGCGAGTTGGTGTGCAGCCGGCAGGCAGATGGGGCACTGTTATACAAGGCCCGGTAACAAGAGACGGTCATATATGGTGGAGAATAGACTTCGTAGGTGGTGCGGACGGCTGGGTTTCTGAAAGTTTCCTCGACAGACAGAATCTACATCCGGGCGAAACCGTAATCCCCGCGACTCCCCCAGCCACTCCTCCCGCTACTCCCCCAGCCACTCCTCCCGCTACTCCCCCAGCAAACCCTCCAACCACTATAATTCCACCAGCTACTCCTAACACAGCATCTTCTGCAGACATAAAAGCTAATGGTTTGGACGGGCCAGTCACTTTATCTTCAGGACAAGCACTTAATCTCGCGTGGTCCGCATCCTCTGGCATAAGCGCCTGTACTTTGAGCGGACATCCTGTCATCAGTGGTGCTTTCGCAACTGGGGTGACGGCACAATACAACAACACTGCGGCCTATGCGGCGGGCTCAAGCTTCTATCCGGTAGGAAATGTATCGTGGAACCCGAACGGCTACACCACCTACACAATAGATTGCAAAAAGTTTGATTCGCGCGGTTTCCTTGTAGAGACAGTGTCAGACAGTGTGCGTGTCTCTCTTGCTACCGAGCCAACTCGCACCCCTACTTTCCTTGTGCCATTCGTCACCCTTACAGCTAGTCCAACGACAGTTACACTCGGACAGTCATCTGCATTGTCTTTTTATTCAAGTAATGCGAGCTATTGTTCCTCAAGTAATTTTGGCTTGGAATCAGGAAAAACCACAGGTATCAGCCATGTCTACCCGTCCCAGACGACCACCTACACGGTGACGTGCTTCAACAGTGTTGGGGTATCGGCAAGTAAATCTGTAACGGTGGCCGTTATATCTTCAACAACACCCCCCCCTCCAACTACTTCGCCGCCAACCACAAATGTTCCCGCTCCTTCCATTAGCTACTTCACTCTCGGGTCATCAAGCGTCACTCCATACAATGGCTACACGCCTCTCAACTGGAGCTCGTCGAATGCCACTTCGTGTTCCCTCAACGCCTCTCACCTGTACGACACAGTAGATCTAAGTGCATTCGGTTTCCAGTTCGGTCCCCTTACCCAGACGACCACTATCACTCTTACCTGTGTGAATTCAGCCGGACAATCCGCATCGAGAAGTGTTGTTGCGAATGTTGCTTCGCAAACCACGACAACTTCCGGACCTACAATTGACCTCAAAATAAATGGTTCGGATAACACCGCTACGGTTGCGTACGGTGGCATGGTAAGCGTGTCTTGGACGGCAAGCAATGTTACCTACTGCAGCAATCCTCTCACCTTCGTATCCAATTCAGGACCAACAGTTTCGCAATCCGGTACATCACCCTCCCTCTACAGCACCAGAGTATTCGCAGTCTCATGCTCGGGTACAAACGGCACAGCAGTTTCAGATAGTGTGGCGGTAAATGTTTCCCCCCAAGGCACTACTCCAACAGAAGACCCATCCTCTGGTTCGGAAGAAGAAGACCAACTTCTGGAAGTTTCTTCAAGACCATCCCTTTCAGCAGGTATCGCTGGTGTCTACCAGGCTCTAAAAGTTCTGCTCCAGTCCCTCAATCCATCTTCCAATTAATCACGACAACTTTCGTTTTTAACAAAACAACAGAGGCCCGGCCCCTGTTGTTTTGTATTACAGGTTGTTAGTTGTTAGTTATTTCGGTAAGTTATGCCTATGCGCATCATCTCCTGGAATGTGAATGGTATACGTGCAAGCCACAAAAACGACGACTTCGCGTGGTTCTTCAAACAATCTCCGGACATCATTTGCCTCCAGGAAACCAAGGCGAGCGTTGATCAGATACCACCGGAACTTGCATCGCCCGAGGGTTACTTCACTTTTTTTGACTGGCCTAAAGAGAAAAAGGGCTATAGCGGAGTAGCTATATACAGCAAAGAAAGACCCAAAGAAGTAATTTACGGCTTGGGTATTGAAAAATTAGACAAAGAAGGTCGGATGCTCACTGCCATTTATGAGGATTTCGTACTTATAAATACCTACTTCCCGAATGGAGGCGGCCCAGCGGAGCGCCTCAAATACAAACTGGAATTTTACGAAGCATTTTTGAAATTCACTGAAAAACTCCGGAAAAAGCACAAGAACATCATAGTTTGCGGCGACGTGAACGTGGCCCATACCGAAATAGACATCGCTCGCCCCAAGGAGAATGCCAATCACGTGGGATTTCTCCCTATTGAGCGTGCCTGGATGAGTAAATTCCTTTCCCATGGATACATAGACACTTTTCGCCACCTTCATCCGGATGAAAAGCAGGCTTATACATACTGGGACCAAAAAAGCTTTTCCAGAGACCGCAATGTTGGCTGGAGAATAGACTACTTTGTGGTTACTAAAGAGCTAATGCCTAAAGTGAAGAACAGCTTTATGTGGAGCAACATATACGGTTCAGATCACTGTCCTATAGAGCTTGAGGTAAAAATATAGTCGCCCGTCTTTTAGATTTAAAGGACAAAATGTCTTTTATCCTTGAGTTATCCACATAGACATTTTGTCCTTTAGGTATATCATGTTGGCTAGAAGCTTGGCAGAAATTGAGACCCAATCCCTCAAGGATCGCCAACGCAGTAGATCCTTATGGCCCGATCGCGCCGGAAGACGATCTTGATATGTCGGGCGCTTAAACTCACAGCACCGTCAAACATCTAAAATTTTTGGGTCGCAGAGAGTGCACCTGCACCTATCTCGATCGCCCTTCCACCACACCTGTCGCAACTGCGGCGGGTGTTTTGTTTATGTATGTTTAGTGTGAAACGGTAGAAACAATGTGAAACTTAATCTCCCATCCAATCCCAAAATCCCAGGTTTATCCTGGGATTTTAAGAAACCTTGTATTTAGAACGTATTTTTGCCAATTCCTCCATCTCCTCCTTGCTTTTAGCCATCTTCCCCTCATCCCCTAGTTTTTTCAGGGTCTCATCATCAAGGGTGTGATATTTTTCTGCCTGTTTAATAAGGGTTTCCTTTGTATTTTTAGAAGGGTCGTCCAGAACATCATTCAAAAGGGCGTGAAGTATAAAGCCGATGCGAGGGCCCGGCTTCTCCTCAAACGTTTCCATAAGGTCTTTTCCATCCACTGCAAGCATACCTACGGAAACAGGGTCTCTCATCACTTCCTCTATCATTGACTGGAACTTGCGCAGGCGATAAGGGCTTTCCTTGGGCCTCCCTGTGCCTATTCTGTCGCACTGGCGCACTGCAATGAGGTCCCACACCAAATCCTTGCCAACGTTAGATACAAGCCTCCTGACGGCCGAAAGGGTTATCTGCTCCGTATCAGAGAAAAACATATGCCAGCGCACCAAGGTAACAACTTTTGTGATTGTTTCACGTGAAAACTTCAGTCTTTCAAGTATATTTTTAGCCATTCTTGCCCCTACCACCTCGTGGCCATAGAAAGTCCAGTCCCCTTTCTCATCACTCCACCTACGGGAAGCCGGCTTGCCTATATCGTGAAGGAGGGCAGAAAGTCTCACGTGAAACTCATACTTCTTATGGGCGGCATGATCCAAAGATTTCATAAGATGAGTGAAAACATCAAAGGAATGTGCCTGGTTCTGGGCTATATCTTTGGCTTCCAAAAGCTCTGGAATGATATATGTCAGGGCCCCTACCCTATCGGACAAAATTAATCCCAAAGACGGATTGGGAGAATTGATGATGCGGCTAAATTCGTCCTTTATGCGCTCCTTAGCTATAAAAGACAAAAGTTCTGAAGTTTCTCCCATTGCAGTGAGGGTTTCTGGATCTATACCAAACCCAAGTTCTGCATGAAGACGTATTCCTCTGAGTATTCTCAAGGCGTCTTCATTGAAGCGTTCCTTTGCATTCCCCACTGCCCTTATATGGCCTGAAATAAGGTCTTTTCGCCCTTCAAAGAGGTCTATAAGCTCATCTTTCTCCACTGAATATGCTAAAGCGTTTATAGTGAAATCCCTTCGGGACAGGTCATCTTCTAAATGCTTTGCAAAAGATACGGTGTCTGGCCGCCTTTTGTCTGTGTAGGGCCCTTCAGTGCGGTAAGGGGTGACTTCTATCACCTTCAGGCGCTCATCTACTACATCCTCCTGAACTACGCTTACAGTGCCAAAGGAATTTTCATAAAAAGTCTTAGGGAAAATGGCAACTATCTCTTCAGGCACTGCATTGGTGGCCACGTCCCAGTCTTTTGGGGTTTCTCCGCGGAATAAATCGCGCACACATCCGCCTACAAGGTATGCCTCAAAACCCTTATCCGTAAGGGTTTTTGTTACACGTGAAACAGGTTCGGGTATTGGAAAAGTTGCCATATTTCTCTAGCTAGAATACAACATCCCAGAACATTTCTATCGACTGCAGAGTTGGATCTTCAGAAACGTAGGCGATGGCTACGGCTAACTGCCATTCCCCTTCATAGTCCTTGTCCATAATCCATGTTTCTATGATCCTTTTAAACCTCTTTACTTTCCATGGGTGCATATGATCTTCAGGCCTGTAGCAGCCTTTACGGCCGGCTGTTTCATGTGAAACCTCCTGCGCTTTGACCTCTATAAAGTGCACAATCCCCTTATTTTTAGCCACAATATCTATCTCACCCCATGGTCTCAAGTAGTTTCTCTCCATAATCTTGAATCCTTGTTTCACGAGAAACTTTGCCACGAGCTCCTCCCCCTTATTACCTATGATTTTCTTAGGTGTAAGCATTGGTTGAGTAGAGCGTCTACATAGCTAGTAATGACCATTACTCATATGTTTCACGTGAAACATATGTGAGAGACCCAAAAGCAAAAATGGCTAACCACAGCCACTTTTTGCAATAAAGCTATAGGACAGTCAAGCTTTCTAATACACATGTCCCCAAGTTTATCCACAGATTCCATTCCCAAATAAAGAATATATTGTGGAATTTCTTTGCTGTAGAGCCGTTTTTCCGGAAGGGGAGTGAAAAGGTTCATTTTTCTTTAGGACACCAATCGGACACATTCTGTTTTCTGATTTCGGGACGCCGAGAATCGAACTCGGACCCTATGCTCCCAAAGCATATATACTGCCACTATACTACGTCCCGCTGCCTACATAGTGCCAAAGTTTTGGCATGAGCGCACGGAATTAGATATTTCGGGATGCCGGGAATTGAACCCGGGCCTTACCCACCCCATGGGTAAATACTGCCGCTATACTACATCCCGCTAGTGCGTTTTTCTCGCGTGTGCACCCGGCAGGATTCGAACCCACAACAACGGTTCCGAAGACCGTTGTGATATCCATTTCACCACGGGTGCGTGTGAGCCATCATACGTTACAGCCGATAAACTCTCAATTTATGTTTATTTAAGGCCTGTGTGATATATTCTGAAGGTTCTACAGACGGGCTGTAGTACACCGGTAGTATATGCGATTCGGGTTCGCAAGAACTGGGTTCGATTCCCAGCAGCCCGACATAATTGATAATTGAGAGGGGAGTGCTTTTTTGCTAGAGTTCTTAATGCGCGGCCATGGTTTAGTGGTAGAACGCGTCCTTGCCAAGGACGAGATGGGAGTCCGATTCTCCCTGGCCGCACAAAGTGTTTTTAAGGACCAAAGAAAATTTTATTTGCGAAAATTGCGGGAATGAGGTGAAGGGGAATGGGTATACCAACCATTGTCCGAAATGCCTCTGGTCTAAGCATGTGGATGTTGACCCCGGAGACAGGGCAGAGCTATGTGAAGGGATGATGAAACCGGTGGGGGTGGAAACGAAAGGGGGAGTGGCTATTGCGATCATTCACAAATGCATCTCATGCGGCTTCAAACGAAATGCGGCCATACGGCCGGAAGATAATTTTGAAGAGGTGCAGAAATTGGCAGAGTAGTTATAATTCAAAAGCTCATAAAGCGGGACTAGTTTAGTGGTAGAACGACAGTTTTCCAAACTGTAGGTGGGAGTCCGATTCTCCCGTCCCGCACAGATAAAAGAAAAACCCACCAGATGTTGGCGGGTTTTTCTTTTGGAAAGCGGGAGCGATTATCTGACCGCGTCCTTGAGGGCTTTGGCCGCTCTGAACTTGGGCACGCGCATAGCCGGAACTGAAATCGTGGCGCCTGTGCGCGGATTGCGTGCCTGCCTTGCGGCTCTGGTCTTCGTGGAGAAGATACCGAGGCCCGCCATGGACACTTCGCCGCCCTTTTTCAAAGTGTTAACGATGCAGTCAATGACTGTTTCAACTGCCTGTTCGGCTGCAACTTTCGTTCCGCCGATCTTTGCGTAAACCTGTTCAACAATAGTAGCTTTGTTCATTTTGTGGCAACTTATTATCCTTTTAAGTCGACCCGCTTTCCCGTCTCCGCCAAAAGGGAGGATCTAGGATGGTCTTATTGTACTTTTCCTAAAGAAGCGCGCAAGACAGCCGTCTTTTTGCTGTGAACATTGACCAAACCGGCATACTATTTCCTATTATCTTGCGTATTCCGTTACTTTCGTTTCGCGGATGACGGTTATTTTTATTTCACCCGGGTATTTAAGGGATTGCTCTATTTTCAGGGCGATGTTTCTGGCCAACTGCTTGGCATCAATGTCTGAAACATCAGTAGGGGAGACGAAAACCCTTATCTCGCGCCCTGCCTGTAGTGCGTAGGATTTCTCAACTCCCGGGAATTCCTGAGCAATGGCCTCAAGTTCCTTCAGGCGCCTCACATAGTTTTCAACCGTATCGCGGCGTGCTCCCGGGCGGCCTCCGGAAATATGGTCTGCCACTTCAACGATAATAGATTCAACTGTTTCAAATGGGTATTCTCCGTGGTGGGCCTGCATGGCCTTTATTACCGGCTCTGATACGCCGAATTTTTGCAATATCCTGCGGCCTATCTCCACGTGGGTACCGGGCACTTCATGGTCCAGGGCTTTGCCTATGTCATGAAGAAGAGCTGCGGTTTTTGCAACAGCCGCATCTGCTCCTAATTCCTCCGCAAGCATGCGGGCGATGTGGGACATTTCTATGGAATGCTGAAGCACGTTCTGCCCGTAGCTGGTGCGAAAATGAAGACGCCCCAGAATTGAAACTACACGTGGATCAAGATTGAGTATTCCGCATTCGTAGCAGGCTTCGTCGCCCTTCTCTTTTATTATCTTCTGTATCTCTTCTTCCGCTTTGGCGATCATTTCTTCAATGCGCGCCGGCTGAATGCGCCCGTCCTCTATGAGCTCCTCCAAAGCTACACGAGCTATTTGCCTGCGTACCGGATCAAAAGAGGAGAGTGTAATAGAGCCCGGGGTGTCATCAATAATGACCTCAACTCCCGTGAGACGTTCAAAGGTTTTGATGTTGCGTCCTTCCTTGCCGATGATCTTACCTTTCACTTCCTCGGATGGAATGGGGACGTTGGTCGTCAGGAGTTCGGCGGGCACGGAGGTTGCCAAGCGCTGAATGCTTGAAGCTAGAATGTCGCGCGCCCTGTATTCCAGTTTTTCAACACCTTCGCGCTCAAGCTTCTGCATGCGTGAGTTTATATCTTCTTCGGCTTGTTTTTCCACGAGCTTCAGGACCTCGCTCCTTGCTTCTTCACGATTGAGCCCCGAGACCTTTTCAAGCCGCGCCTGCCTTTCAAGAAGAAGGGTTTCTGCTTCTTCCTTAAGCTTTTCCGCGTCGGTTATTTTTTCATCAAGCGTTCCTGCTTCCGAATCAAGATCAAGCTGACGCTTGTCCAGGAATTCTTCGCGCTTCAAAAGACGGTCCTCTGTTTTGAGGGCCTTTTCTTCTTTTTCTTTTACTGTCTGCCTGCTTTCTTCCAAAAGTTCGGCAGCTTTGTTTTCCGCTTCGGATACTATCTTTGTGGATTCCTCCTTGGCCTCAAGCATCATCTGCTTGATGTCGAATTCCATTGAGCCGCGGCGGCCTAGAGAAATTACCCAGCGCAGGAAGTAACCGAAAGCGATTCCCGCTGTGGCCGACAAAGCGACCGCGAGAAGCACTAACTTAAGTGACATATTGTTTAACGGCCTATATTTCTTTCGGGCGGGCTAGGGACTTTCAGAAGAGACAAAATCTCTGTCAGAGGGTCGGTATTGCGGAGGGAAATAAAGAATTGGCGCCAATTACGAGTAACTTCTTCACACTACTTGAACTATTCTCTAAAGTCAATTTTTACTTATTTTGAACTATCTATTTTTGCTTTTCCGTTGTAGACCTTGTCTATCACTCCGTATTTCACGGCCTCGTCCGCCGTCATAAAGTAATCACGCTCTATATCCTTGCGGATCTTTTCTATCGGCTGGTCGGTGTTGTTAGACATTATGCGCGCCAGGCGTTCCTTAAGCCCAAGGATCTGCCTTGCCTGTATCTCAATGTCTGATGCCTGGCCTTCCGCACCTCCAAGCGGCTGGTGGATCATTATCTCCGCATTTGGGAGGGCGTAGCGTTTTCCCTTTGCTCCTGAAGAAAGAAGCCACGCACCACCTGATGCCGCAAAGCCCACGCAAACGGTCGAAACATCCGGCTTGATGTGGTTGATAGTGTCTATCATGGCAAGTGTTGCTGAAGCCGAGCCACCGGGAGAGTTTATATAAAGAGAAATATCTTTTTTGGAATCTTCATTGGCAAGGTAAAGAAGCTGGGCCACGATGAGGTTGGCCACCTCATCGTTTATGTGCCCCCCGAGGAAAATGATGCGCTCCTTCAAAAGACGCGAATATATGTCGTAAGCGCGCTCTCCTCCGGAAGCTTTTTCTATAACAGTTGGTATAAGCATATATTTGAACCTAAAACTTATAACAGATGACGTACAAAAGCAAATGTGTTTTCGTTATGCGTTATTTGTTGTAAGTTAGGCTCATGCGCTTTAATCGTTTTTTCATAGGAGAGGATATGAGCGGGGCCAAGCGGGTCATTCTTCGCGAGCCTGAGCTTGTGCACCAGATAAGGAATGTCTTACGGATGACAGTGGGAGGCCAGCTCATCCTTCTTGACGGCTCCGGCAATGAATACATGGCTTTTATCGTGGAGGCGGGATACAACGCCATAACCTGCGAGATACTCTCTGCATCTAAAAGCAGAACAGCACCGCGCCGGGAACTCACCCTCATCTTCTCTCTTATAAAAAAGGACAACATGGAGTGGGTCCTTCAAAAGGGAACAGAGCTCGGAGTTTCACGTTTCCTGCCATTTGTTTCCGATAGGAGCGAGAAAAAAGGATTCAAGCGTGAACGTGCGCTTGCGATCGTTCGCGAAGCGGCAGAACAGGCGGGCCGGGCCGAGATACCAATAGTTCGTGAACCCATAGATTTTGAGAACGTTTTTGCGGAGTCCAAAGGCATGAAGCTTATGCTTCTTCATCCGGCAGGAGAAGATATTTCAAGTGCGCATATAAAAGGAGAAGGGCCTGTCGGTCTTATCATCGGACCCGAAGGCGGTTTCACCGAGAGGGAAGTGAGCGTTTCAAAAATAAAGGAAGTGGAAGTGCTTTCAATCTCACCATCTGTCCTCCGGGCTGAAACGGCTTCTATAGCGGGGGCTGCACTTTTCCTGCTGTCGCCTATTGATTGATTACGGGGTTGACCCCGCCCGCTAAAAGGCATTTAATGAGCGTAGGAAGATCTTTTCCAGGAGAGATATATGCCTACAAAGATAGGGAGTTTGTTCCTTGAGTACTCGGCTGTTGTTGACTGGCAGAAAACAATAGAAGAAGTTGTGGCACGGGGGCGTTTCGACCTCATCACCGGGAGGACAAAGGATTCTCCGACAGGAATGTTCACTTCCGATCTTTTCCCTCGCAGGGGGGAAAGGGTAGATTCTGTTGGCTTGGAGCTCATTCCTCTAGGCCAGCTCAGGCCTTCTTGGAGCGAAGTACAGAAGGAAATTCGGAGTGTCATGAGATTGCGCAGGAAGATGAAGAAGCCGTTACGCAAGTCTTCCATATGGGAGCTTCTTGCATTGGCGGAACTTCTCCCAAAACTTCAAAAGGAACAAAGGATCTTCGCTTTGGGCAATCCTGTCGCTAGTGAGTATGGCCCGCTCCTTCCATGTCTTGAAGGAACAGAGTCCCAGAGATTCCTTCGTTTGGATACCGCGGCCTACTATGAGCATGAGAACAGGGTTTCCCGAGACGGAGAAAACAAGGTAGAAAATATGTTCGGTGACTCCGTTTGTCTCATGACACAAGTACTTCCAGCAGGGTACGTGGAGAATCATCCATCCGAGTAAAAAGTCCGCTCACGATGTTGTGGCGGACTTTCCTCATTACAAAAAATTAAAGAGTTTCCAAAAAACGGAAAACATCTCTGTTCATTAGAACGGAGCGCACATATTCTTCGGCGCGGATAGGGTCGGCACTTGCGTGCATTTTCAATATTTTATCAACCTCACCCTTTATTTCTTCCGCTTTGGGCTCAAGTTTTTCGGCTTTGGCTATTTTTGCAACTGCAATTTCCAATCGCACTCTTTTTTCAGCATCAGGACGCACTTCTTTTAGAATTTCTTGTTCGGTCTTGTTTATATTTTTCAGATACTCGTCCCATTTCACTCCGGCGTTCCCAAGATCAAATTTCAGTCTTTCCAAAAGGGCACGGGCTTCGTCGTCTAGAAGAACACTCGGCAGATCTCCTTTAGTTTCTGAAATGAGTTTTTCGGCGATGGCGGCGCGACGTTTGTCTTTTGCGCGCAGTTCTTTTTCAACCACGATATTTTCACGGATGTGTTTTTTCAATTCATCAAGGGATGAAAAATTGCCCACCTTCTTTGCGAATTCGTCATTGATCTCTGGATGATTTTCTTTTTCATCCGCGGTTTTCATTACCTGGTGCTGGAGATTGTGAAGCACCGTGTCCACTTCCTCGTCTGTAACAGTTGTGTCCGGAGCTTCTGTGGGTACGCTTTTGGCGATGTTTTTGTAATCTGGGAGTTCAATGTCTGGCATGGTTTCAACTTCGGCTTCAAATTCAAGGTCGTTCTTGGCAGCCAGTTTTGTGATGCGAATGATCGGGCGTGATACCGGCAGAAGTTTTTGGTCGCGGATTATTTCAGGATATGCATCCGCAATAGCTCTTTCGGCACCTTCTTCAAGGATGGTCATTTCACCTACCTTTTCAATGAAAACGTCTTTCGGGACTTTACCCTTTCTGAATCCCGGAAGCTCGGCAGATAGGAGCATTGCCTGCAGGGCTTCCTGGGCCTTCTCTTCAAGTTTTTTCCACTCAACCGAGGCCGCTATTTTTATGCGGGAACCGTCGCTTTTTTGGAGGCTGACTTTTTTATATGCTTTTGCCATAAGTATTTGACTTACAACAGACAACCTACAATGTACTACCTAAAAACACAAGCCAGCACACAAAAAATAGCGACATGTCGCTATTTTTTGTGTGCCCATTATTTTCTTTTCCAGTTAGCTTCCCAGTACGCCAGCATCTATCGCATTCAAGTCCGCTTCAATATCTAAGTCGGTGTTATTGAGGTCCGCTTCAATATCTTCCGGATCTGTAGTTAAAGACGAGTTGTTCGCTTCGTTTGGGACACCCGCTTTATTCTTGCCCCAGAAGTATACTCCTCCGAGAACGATGATCGCTATTATGACGATTATCGCAATAAGAGAACCCCACGAACCGCCCTCCGGCTCACTCTGCATCATTGCGTTGTTGTAGTCTGGTGTGTACATGTTGATTTATTTTTAAGTTTATTCTGCTGCTTGAGATCCTGCATCTGCCTCTATTTTCTCTATCGGCCCAAGTCCTTTTACCTCCCGAAGTGCCTTTATAAGAGACTCTTTAGCAGATTTCAGGTCGTCCTGGATATTTTTGAGAGATTCCCTGACAACAGTTATTCCTTCGGAAAGCTTTTCTGCCTGCAAGCCGTCTGTTTGAAGCGCAGGAAGAGCCGCAATGCCTGTTTTGGCAGATTCTATTTTGGCTACAGCCTCAGCTACCAATGCGGAGGCCACGGTGGTATCTTTGCCGTCATTGTTAAGAAGTTCAATGCGTTCATTGAGGCGAGTTACTACATTTTCAAGATTGGTAACGGCATTGCTCAATCTCTCTACTGCATTTCCGATGTATTTTGTAAGGTTCTTCTCTACATTCTTGCGCGAGACATCCTTATCTTCTTCACGGATCTTCCTGAATTCTACTTTTCTTTCGGTCTTCAGGGTATCCACTTTCTGCTTCATATCTGCTCTTTGGGCCTCTGTTTTCTCTTTCACCTCTGCCCGGCTGGCTTCAAGTTTTTTCTTGGCCTCTTCTCTTTGTACATCCAAATCCTTTCGCAATGGTTCGGTTGAAGCTTTGAAGTTCTCCTTTACAGTTTCAATAGCGGAGCGGAAAGGTGTTTTTATGCTTTCAGGTCTTGTTTCTTCCTCCTGTGCGAATGCGGCCGATGCGACTGCGAAGGAAAGGGCGATGGCGGCGGTTATTACGAACGGCTGTATTTTCATAAGTTTAAGTAGGGTAGTTAGCGGGTAAGAGCGCGATACCAATGTATCGCATACATTATATCTCTATGAGACTTGGGCGCAATTAGGCCTTGGTTTCCTCCCCTGAAGCTCCCTTAGAATCTTCAAGTGCTTCCTTCACGTCCTTGAGCGTCTCTTCTATTACAGGCGCTTCTCCATGGATATCTTGTGCAATAGGTGCCGGCTCAATTGTTGCATCGGGGGTAACATCTGCGTGAGCAAGTTCCATACCGCCCAATGAATGAATATCAAGTTTGAAGCCGGTGAGTTTTGCAGCTAGGCGTACATTCTGCCCGCCGCGGCCGATGGCAAGCGACTGCTGGTCTTCCGAAACTTCAACCGTTGCCTGGCGATTTTCCTCGTCCACTTCCACGTTCATGACTTTTGCAGGGGAAAGAGAGTCTTCTATGAAGCGTTTTGCATCTGCAGACCACTCTATGATGTCTATTTTTTCTCCGCCTATTTCGGACATTACAGTTGAAACACGCACGCCGCGCTGGCCAACCATTGAGCCCACTGGGTCAACATGCTGGTCTTCTGAAGATGCGGCTATTTTGGTGCGGGAGCCGGCTTCTCGTGCCACAGCTTTCACTACCACAGTGCCGTTTGCCACTTCGGGCGATTCAAGTTCAAAAAGTTTCTCCACGAATTTAGGATGAGAACGCGAAAGGCGCAGGAAAACTCCGCGAGGACTTTCCTCTACGCGGTAAAGATATGCGCGCACTCTTTCGCCTTGTGTGAAATGTTCGCCTGGTATTCTTTCGTCGTATGAAAGAAGGCCGGTGGCACGCCCGAGGTCAAGGAAAATATTGCCGCGTTCAATTCTTTGCACGGTGCCGGAAATAATCTCTCCTTCTCTCTTGCCGAATTCACCAACGACCGATACTTTTTCAGCTTCGCGGATCTTCTGCATGATGACCTGCTTTGCTGTTTGGGATGCGATGCGTCCGAAATCAGCTTTGGCTTCAAGAGGGAAGACTATCTCGCCGTCTATTTCCGCATCTCTTTTTATAAGGCGTGCGTCATCTATCATGATGTCGTGTTCCGGATTGAAAAGCACACGCAGAGATTCAGGATTTTCCACGCGTTCAATGGCGAGGTCTTCGTCCGTCATCACCACACGGCTGTCGTCCACCACTGTTTTCACCTGGAAAAAGTCCACCTTTCCGGTAGTAATATCAAATTTGGCGCGCACAACCTGGCCGCGCTTGCCGAATTCTTTTCGGTAGGCGGTCGCAAGCGCGGCTTCAATGGCTTCTATAACTTTTTCACGCGGTATGCCGCGGGTTTCTTCAAGCTCCTGGAGCACTGAATTGATGACTTTTAGGTCAAACATGTTTTATTTTGTCTAAAAATAATGGCCCGCCCTTTCGGGCGAACCATTACTATTAATGTGAGCATTATACACATACGATGTTTTTTGTCAACTGGGCACTGAATTTCGGTGCTTTACCCCAAGTACCTGTGGATTAAAAACATTGCACACTTCAGGCGGTGTTACACTGGATGTAGTATGGAACCTCAAGTTAACAATATGAATATGGGCAGCTTCGCCCCGGTCAAAGAAGAGCCGAAGAAATCCCCTGTTCCGGCCCTTCTCATTCTTCTTGCAGTCATCATCGCTCTTATTGCTGCCGGTTTCTGGTGGGGCAAAGGAGAGGGGAGGTATTTCAATCTTCAGTTGCAGGACACAGCACCAGCAGGAAAATTGGTTGAGGGATTCAGTAAAGATCTTATTTTGGTAAAAGATGCGGACATCAGCCGCTCGCATCACTCTATCGCTACGGCAAAAGACGGTCGCATGGCAGATGTTTATGTAACTACCTACAAGACAAGCTCAAGCTCTAACGGACTTTTTGAAGCGTATCTTGAATATATGAGGAAGAATGGCTTTGAGGTAACATCAAGCCAGGTTGACGGCTCACGTGCCACTATTTTTGCAAGGCGCACTGTTCAGAATGTAAGCACTACTGTAATCATTGCTATCGCAAGTCTTGAGGAAGCTACCCGCGAAGTAAGCATTTCTATAAATAGAGCTTTGTAGGTTTGCAAAAATACCAAAGAGAAAACACCGGGCCGAGAACCGGTGTTTTTCTTTTAGTTTTTCAGGAATTCCTTTTTGTACTTTTTCCAGAACGGAAGAAATTCATCCTTGAAAACCGCGAGAAGGATTTTGTCCACATATCTTCCGTTACGGAAGTATTCTGCTTTTTGTGTTCCTTCAACTTTGTAACCACACTTTTCCAAGCACCTTTTACTTCGGGGATTGAAATCAGCTACTGAGGATGAAATTTTTCGGAGATTAAGAGTGTTGAATGCGTACTCGAGAACTATCATCTTCGCTTCTGTACCGTATCCTTTGCTCCATAGATCTTTGCGTCCAATGAAAGAGCCAGTGGTGGCAGTTCCGTGTTTGTGGTTGATATGGTGAAGTCCCATGATTCCGATGATCTCATCCGTTTTTTTCAAGACGATAGCGAAAATTACCTGGTCTTCTTTTGCTTGCAGATTTTTTCTCCATGTTTCTTCTGCTTCTGGTGTAAGAGGAATAGAAGCCATCAGGAATTGAGTGACATCCTGATCATTGATCCATACTGTGATAAGTGGGATGTCTTCCATGAGTACCGGACGCAGATAAATACGCCGACCCATGCGAAACACAATCCTAGGAACAGCAGTTTTCTTCCCCATTTTTTCTCCTGTGAAGTTTTAAGAAAGAACATTGCTAAATGAAAAATCTCGGCTTTTTCATCCAGCCGAGATTTTTCTAGAGAGAAAAGATAGGGGAGTTATACGCTACAACTATCACGGCTGAATAAAATGTTTCTGCAATCGCAGACAATGGAGAAAAGACCACGGTAGGCCGGGGTCATCCACTGATTATTCAGTTTTGTGTGCATGTAATGCATCAGTATTGATTATGCTGATTTTTTCGAAAAAATCAAGTTATCTGCATTCCAGATTTTTGATTATGTCTGGCATTTGATTTTTACCTTGTCAAGGATTAGTATTGATAAAAATGGCTACAAGCAACCTGGAAATTGGCCCAGACCACCATCTGTCCCCTGAAGCTGTAGATCTCGTTGCTCATAACGTCAAAGCGAAAGTAAAACTATCTGCTATCGCCAAAAGACGCATCAAAAAATCCAGAGATGTAGTTGAGAGGATGTTGAAAGGGAGGAAAGTCGTTTATGGAATTACCACCGGCTTCGGCAGTTTTAAGGACAAGTTGATCTCAGCAGAGGATGTGGAAGAATTGCAGAAAAATCTGATCAGGAGTCATTCGACAGGAGTAGGTGAACTTTTTTCCATAGAACAAGTAAAAGCGGCCATGCTTGTTCGCCTCAACTCCCTCGCACAGGGATATTCCGGTGTACGTCTGGAATTCCTGGAGTTGTTTTGCGAAATGATCAATAGAAATGTAATTCCTGCAGTACCATCGCAAGGTTCAGTGGGCTCCTCCGGAGATTTGGCCCCCTTGTCTCATATCGGTTTGGTACTTATGGGAGAAGGAAAGGCTT
Source organism: uncultured Candidatus Saccharibacteria bacterium (assembly GCA_964582295.1). Lineage (GTDB taxonomy): Bacteria > Patescibacteriota > Minisyncoccia > Phycocordibacterales > Zambryskibacteraceae > 12-FULL-44-12b. The sequence continues at coordinate 97,247 of CAZOQP010000001.1, read as the reverse complement.
TTTATAAAGGAAAGCTCATGCCCGGCGGCACGGCTATGAAAAAAGCCGGTTTGAGTCCTACAGTTTTGGCTGCAAAAGAGGGTTTGGCATTTAATAACGGGACATCTGTAATGACGGGGCTTGCCGCTCTTGCTTTGGTAAAGACAAAAAAACTCGTAAATCTGGCCGATGTCGGATGTGCTCTTACCCTTGAAGCATCATGTGCCGTTTCTTCCGCTTTTGATAAACGCATCCATAACCTTCGACCGCATCCCGGCCAAAAACTGGTCGCAGAAAATATAAGGAAATTCATAGCTGGCTCCCGACTGATCGATTCGGTTCCCGGGAGAATACAGGACTCTTATTCTTTACGCTGCACACCTCAAATTCACGGTGCATCGAGAGACGCCATCGCATATGTAGAGGAGACGGTCGTCAGGGAGCTGAATTCCGTAACCGATAATCCACTCATATTCCAAAACCCGGATCAGGCGATCTCGGGAGGTAACTTTCATGGTGAACCTATCGCTATCGCTTTCGATACTCTTGCAATAGCAATTTCTGAGATAGCAAACATCTCGGAAAGACGTACTGCAAAACTCATAGATCCATCAACCAGCAACGGACTCCCTGCTTTTTTGATCTCGCCTGACAAGGCGGGTCTTCATAGCGGACTCATGATCTCGCAATACACTGCAGCAGCATTGGTATCGGAAAATAAAGTTCTTGCCCATCCTGCTTCCGTTGACTCCATACCAACATCGGCAAACCAGGAAGATCATGTGAGCATGGGAACTATTGCTGTACGGAAAGCGGTTAAGATTATTGAGAATGTTGAAAATGTTTTGGCAATTGAGTTCCTTACCGCTTGCCAGGCTATAGATTTCAGGAATCCTAAAAAATTGGGCAAACTCACAAAAATTTATTATAAAGCGATCCGCAGGAAAGTTCCTTTTTTGAGTCATGATAGAGAACTGCATAAGGATATCGAGAAGGTCAGAGAGGTGATGAGGAACTTAGCCATATAGTATTGACAAATGTTCAATATCGCCGTACTCTTGATGTAGAAAACGAGAGTCCTACGGGCCTCTTTTGCTCGTCGTCATTCGTCACTTGTAACACAAGCCCCGAAGGAGGGTAGATCAGTGGATTACAGAACTTCGATACAGGAGGATGACCATCGTCAACAGTATGTAGTGTCACAAGACATTGATATCTTGTTGGCGCGGTGGTGCAAGAAGAGGGGATTCATATGCCCCGGCAATGAGGTTTTCAGAGCTCTCCGGCGCAGAATGAAAGCGAAGCTTGCCAGTATCTTCCCTGATTACAGGATTGTTCTCCTGTCAGCGGAAGAAATCATGGAAGCTTTCGATTCCCTGATCGTCGATGGGCACTGTCCAACCATTTCTCTCGATCGCGTATATACAGATAGGGGGCACTATTTCCGCTGGACCAGGATTGCCGACTCGCAGAAAACGCCAATCGGACACGGTTCCAGAAGCGGAGAATCAATCTCCGACCAGATTGAACGTATCGTTCAGCAACTTCCGCCAGGGCAACACATCCAGCTCGTCGATGATGTTGTATTCAGCGGAGATAACATCATTGATGTTGTGAAGCTGTTCAACCAAGCGGGAGTCAAGGTCGGCCGGATTGTCGCGGCGGTATCCATCGGTGATGGCAAGGAAAATATTCTCACTTCGTGCAGTGAGGATAATCCAGGTCTCAAAATTCACTCCGCGATCCATCTTGGCAATGTCATTGATGAAGTCTGCGAGCGTGATTTTTATCCCGGCGTGCCTCTTTCCGGACGACTTGTCGGGCGTATGATCAATGGAGAGCCGGTCCCTGATGTACCAGAAATGGGGGCGTCGTATGTTCATCCATTTGGTGATGTGGAGAAGTGGGCGAGTATTCCTCCTGAAAAAGTGAGGGAGTGGTCGCTCTTCTGTCTCCATCAGTCGATAGACTTGTGGAGGACAATTCAGTTGGTTTCTTCGCGTGTCGTCTACAATCGGGATATCGATCGACGCCCGCTCGGATGGAACAATGACATGGTACCGATCTTGTCTACACTTCAGTTAGCGGTGGACGCGTTGTAAGAGTTACCAGACACCCTTTGCTATTGATTGCGGAGGGTGTTTGTTTTTGGGAAAATTTTGTGAATAATACATCTTATGAGAAAAATTCAGATTGGTGTCATGGGATCGGCTGCCGATCTCCAGTACACAAAAGATATAGAAAAAATAGCTTTTGAAATTGGCAAACGCATCGCCGAGACTGGCAACATCACTATTTATGGTGCGGAAAAAGATTATGATTCTCTTTCCACTGCTGCTGCACGCGGAGCGAAAAGCGCGGGTGGTCTTACTGTTGGCGTAACATATGGAAAGGGGAAAGATATATGGGACAAAGAGAACAATACCGACGTCATAATTTCAAGCGGGCTTGAGCGCGGAGGGGGAAGAGAATTCGTTCTCGTGAATTCTTGTGATGTCGTTATTATCCTGTCCGGAGGGTCGGGGACTTTAACTGAAGCAGCGATTGCGTATCAATTGAATATTCCCGTTATTGCAATTGCAGGGACAGGCGGCTGGGCCGATAAATTGGTAGACACTTATATTGATGATAGACAGAGATTCAAGGTACGGTCAGCCAAAACACCCGATGAGGCAGTCGCTTTAGCTCTGGAACTTTCAGCACAATAAGAGGAAAAAGATGCTGACTGTTTTGGCGACATCTGCTGAAGATAAGCTGGTAGACGAGACTGGCGCCGCGCTTGAATCCCGGAACGGAGGACCGGCATTTTTTATTTCCGCCGCACTTCAGAAGGAGAATGTCGAATTTTCCATGATTTCACCGCCGGTTCTAAGTGTGGACATTCTCTTGAAGGATGGCGAGGAGTTCGGAAAAATGAATAGGGAGTTTCCCTCAATGCAGGTCGATTTTTCTTCCATAAAAACGCCTTTCCTCCTCATCTCGAGTGTTCTAGATGATTTCGATTTAAGTAATATTAGCGAATATAAAGGGCAAATATTCCTTGATGCTCAAGGATACGTGAGGAATGGAGTTGATTTTGGCAAGAAAAAAGAATGGGTTCCTTCCAAAAATATTACTAGTAATATCGTATGTCTCAAATGCACTAAACAGGAATCGCAATTCATACCTTTAGATTTTATGGACATGCAAAAAAATAAAATATTACTCATGACCGAAGGCAGGAACGGCTGTACGGTTTTTGAAAATAGTGCTTCAACCCAGGTGCCAGCTGAGACCGTCATTGGCACGAGACACACCATAGGTGCGGGAGATACTTTCTTTGCTTATTTCATCTCATCATTTATTAAAGGGAAAAAAGTGACGGAAAGCGTAAAGTATGCCACCAGGCTTACTGCGAAATTTATCCGCCAAAATCAAACCCCCCATCGTGACGAGATGGGGGGCGTATAATTCAGATATCTCTGATTTTCCCGAGAAGCTCGATTACTCCTCCGGTGATGTTTTTGTGAGACACGATGGTGCAGCTTTCTTTGTACTCAGGTTGTGCGTTGCCGACAGCGCATTGCCTGACAGACTGATGGCCAAGCAAATCGGAAACACTATCACCGATCATGAATATCGGAGTATCAGGATACGAACGGCACAGGTGCTCTACAGCAAGAGATTTTTTGGTCTCCTGGTGATGCACGATGCAAAGTCCATGCAGATCGTTCACCTCTATCTCATGCGTATGCCGCAACTCAGAAAAATCGCTTATGCAACGCCTCAACAGATCAATGGTCGTAGCCAATGTATCACCATCTTTTCTCCATCCGCTTTCTTCGTGAGTGCGAATGTAGAATGAAATACTTGCTCTCCTCATTCCGTTGATTAGGATCGCGGTCTTTACACTATGTCCGCCGACAGAGAGTAGAGGAAGATTGTGAGAAAACTCATTAACATCCCCGCATACAACCAAAGTCTCTCCGTAACTGCTGGCGTCAATGAGTGTTCTTATGAACTTATGTCGGAGATCGGGGAATTTGTTTGTTGTTTTGTTCAGAAACTGATCAGGTGATTGGTGATCGTGGGAAATGATTGCTCCTCGCTCCGCCACGAACGGCCCGTCTATTCCCCAAAGTTTCGCGTACCTCTTTATCGTACTCATGGCGGAATCAGAACTAAGGCCGATCTCAAATCCTGCCGACTGGGTAGCGGCGATCTCTGCCCGGAATATTCCCAGATCCTCCGTCAGGGCATATTGTTCGTCAACAATGGTCTGGTCGATATCGAGCAGGATCAGCCCTTTCTTTTGCATGAGATGCTCCTAATGTATCTGTGAATGTCCTTTTCTAAATCCAAATCTACATATATAAAACGTTCACGTCAATTATCAGCTGACTATTTTGACAAGAAGAGTTCTTTGTGATAAAGTTAAAAAAGATCAATGTAGTGGAATTCAACAGGAAAACCATTCATAATAGGAGTTCATTGTATGTCAATTGAACCACGGCTAGTAGGCGGAACTCGGGATTATCTGCCCGAAGATATGATTCCTCGGCAGAAAATGCTCGATGTCATTCGCGCGGTATTCGAACTGTTCGGTTTTGTGCCGCTTGACACTCCGGGCTTGGAGCTCGAAGAAACTCTCACAGGCGCCGACCCTAATTTCCGGATGCAAATTTTCCGGGCAGGGTTGCGAGGTACGGAAGATGAAACGAGCGCTCTCCGATATGACCTGACAGTGCCTCTGGCACGGGTCGTCGCCCAGTATGGAGACAGGATTGTGCGGCCGTTCAAGCGTTATCAGACTGGAAAGGTTTGGCGCGGTGAAAAACCGCAAGCGGGACGTTTCCGTGAATTCGTGCAGTTCGATGCGGATATCGTCGGCTCAAACAGAATGACTGCTGATGCCGAGATCGTGTCTATCATGTACGAGACGATGCGGAAACTCGGTTTTGAGAATTTTCTCATCCGGGTCAACAACCGCAAAATCCTGAACGGCCTGTCAGAATACGCAGGCTTTCCGTCTGAAAAAGCACTCGATGTCCTGCGTCTTATCGACAAGCTCGACAAGGTTGAGTGGGACCAGATATCGAAAGATATGGAAAGCGAGCTCGGCTTCAACGCTGATCAAATCTCATCTATCGATCGATTCCTCAAACTTCGATCCGGTAGCAAGGGAGACACGATAAGCGGCGTGAGGTCACTCATGTCCAATTCTCCGATGGCAATGGAGGGAATCAAAGAGTTGGAGGAGATCTCCAACCTCTTGGATGGCATGGGTGTACCCGCCGACAAGTGGGCAATAGATTTGTCCGTTGCCCGCGGACTGGGGTATTACACAGGACCTGTTTTCGAAGCAATCCTCACGGATTTGCCGGCGATCGGAAGTGTTTTTTCCGGAGGCCGGTACGATGATCTGGTCGAGCGTTTCGGTTCGGCAAATGTTCCTGCTGTAGGTGCATCTGTCGGCGTCGATCGTCTCTTCGCGGCGATGGAGAAACTCGATCTCGTAAAGCGAGAGAGGAATACGGCCAAAGTGCTAGTGCTGAACTTCGATCCCGAATGTGAAGCTTTGTGTGCCGGGGTCGTTGCAGATCTTCGCAGGGCAGGCATTCCGGCCGAGATCTATCTTGGCAGGGAAGCTACGCTTAAAGGACAGCTTTCCTACGGTGTGAGCCGTGACTTCCAGGCAGTTGTAATTATCGGAGGAAGGGAGAAAGAATCCGGTACCGCACAAGTCAAAGGATTGAAGGATCGTTTGCAAGAAATGGTCCCGTTCGCAAACGTGCCGGAAACTGTAAAGCGAATTTTGGCTCTTTAATTCTACAAAAGGTTTGGGTAGGTAGCTCAACTGGTGGAGCGCCGGATTGTGGATCCGGAGGTTGCGGGTTCAAGCCCCGTCCTACCCCTGCCTTTCGTAGTTAAGCGACTCGGGATTCCCGGTCGCTTTTTCTATACAATAAAAACACCTTACTTCATCAGTAAAAAATCTATATTTATAGCCATATTTTGGTACTTATCCCCAGGCACAGCTTGACACTTGACAAATATGGTCTTTGGGTGTATAGTATCCATAGGAGGGTCAAATAGGCCCTAGGGAGGCGTCTTCTAACAATAGAGGGCGCAAAACCCGTTCTTTGTCATTTGACACAACAACAAACTAACAGCCCATCAAGGAGACTTCATGAACTACCGTACTCTGCCGATCCTTGTGATCGCGAGCGCGATCATGAGTCTCTCGGCCTGTAGTGGCGATGGTGGTACCGGACCAAATCCAGTACCTGTCACCGTCCGTGTTTCCCAAACCTCCGTGTCTTGTGAGGCAGGGAAGAGCATCACGCTCACCGCGACCGTAACACCGACGAACGTTTCCCAGCAAATCATGTGGGGGACTAGTAATTCTGGTGTTGCCACAGTACTGAACGGCCAGGTTTCCTGTATCACTACAGGGAACACCACCATCACCGCCTCATGGGCGGAAGACGCGAGCCACAAGGCAACCGTCTTCGTGGTGGTAACACCGGTCGTCGTTCCACAGGACAAAGTCGTGTCCGTGCGGGTCGGTCTCATCCAGGGGCTGTTCCCGATCGGTATGACAGCTCGCATCACTTCGGGTTTCGTTTCTGTCGAAGCTCCTATCGGAGCGGATGGCAGGGCGACTCTCACGGTACCGGCAAATGTCGCTATAGCAACTGTACGGGTGTTCGGCGATTCTCGTTATGACGAATCGCGAACGGATGTCTCCATCACAAACGGAGCGGAATATCGCTTCGTAATGATCCCAAAGGCGTACGTTACTCCGATGGGGCTCGGCGCAGGGCAGACATTCCCTGTGTCCGTAGATGGGATGTATCGGATGGTGGGCGATCCCAGTCAGGGAGTGCCCATGACATCATGGATGTTCTCAACAGGCTCCACTGAACCTCCAATCCACGGAGTAGCCGACTTTCCGCATTTTCTCTGTTTCAACAGGGGGGCGTCTAACCAGACAATCACAGGTCAGGATTCCACGATCATCTGGGGAGCAATCGAGGAACATCTGCACACCAAACTCGGTATGCAAATGTTCAAACCTGGTACGTATGGCATCAATTGTCGTGCGTATATCAGGTTTAACAGTGCTAGGGGGAGTGAAGGTTGGGCGTGGAATGCTTCCTATCAGCACACTCCCACGAGTCCGTTCTATGCCGAGTTTGGTGGGTTATTGCCGCCCCTCTTGCGAAGGACGGTAGCTCACGAGTTGTTCCATGCACTTGGCTTCGGTCACACGTGCAGTTGGCAGACCAACATGTCCACAGTAGGGTGCTCCGCATCTGAAGCATCCTCCGGGATTTCAGTCGGGGATGTTGCCATGTTCCACCTCGTTCGCGAGGTTCGGCTCATGGAAATAACAATGGGCGGAGCAGCAAGTTTCGAAGTTGCCCGTTCCCAGTAGTTGTGTCGATGAAAAACAAAAGCCCCCACGCATTCCAGCGTGTGGGGCTTTTTTCGTATGTGCATAGCTCGCATTGCTTCTGCGTAAACCCATATATAATTTCAATATGCAGTACATAAAAAAGAATCCAAAAGGGTTCACTCTTTTCTTCTCATTTTTAATAGCAATCGCGATCGTTATTGCCGCGAATTTTCTGGCAGTTGGAGCCACTCCAGCATTTGCCCTTACGGCTTTGCAAAACGAGGACGGTGATTCTTGTTACGAAGACATTTGGTATACACATAACAGCTACTGTGATGATCCTGACGGGACAGATGACAGCTACTATTCTTATGAACCAGACCCGAATGATCCGGATGGGACATTTGGTTATTGTCATAATTGGTATTGCGAAGAATTAGAGGATGATCCCGGAGATGGTGGAAGCTGTACACCACAATGTACGGACATGTGCGGCGGCGATAATAGTTGTGGGGGAACTTGTGGAGACGGATTAAACCCTGAATGTAATCCTCCGCCAGACACATGTTCAGATGGTGTGACTCCCAAAACAGATATAAATGGTGATGGTATTGTCGATGAAGAAAGCTGCCCATGTGAACCTCCTACAACAGACACCCAAACTCTCTCTTGTGCTGAAGGAGAGACTGGTCAGATAGATCAGGAGAGGACAAAAAATGATCCGCCGGCATGCTGGAGCAGTGAAGAATCTGTTGCGTGGGGAACATGGCAAACTGTTTCAAACACCTGTATGCCGATCGAGGAAGAGCAGTGTGAAGAACCTCTTTCTGAAACTTCAACCGAATCCTGCCCTGCTAATCAGGAGGGACAAATAGATTATCAGAGGAACAAAGGAGAATACCCCGGCTGTGGATGGGGAGATTGGTATGTTACGGAAAATACATGTGCATGCCCAGCAGGCACGGAGTGGAACGGCCTTGAATGTGTGAGCTCGGAAACTGCAGGTACCATTTCAGTCTTTACCAACAACGCCGCTTCTTCTTGGACCATAAATCCAGGGAACCACGCAGGTTCCGGAACATCCGGTTCGTATCAGCTTCTTCCGTCGTCTGGTGGCACCACATACAGCATAAGCGCAAGCAATATTCCGAATTTCACAACTCTCGTCACCAACTCTGACGGAGGAGGTACCACTCTTAACCTTCTGCCAGGCAACAGTAAATCCTTCACCATCACTTATTCTTCCGGTTCCGGTTTTGATTACGCTCTTTCAAACGGAGGCAACAAATCCGTGGACAAGAGTTCTACGAATGTGTTTGCAACCAACACTGTGACCCGTACCGCCATCTCTGGTGTGCAGGCGCCCGTTTCGCTTCTGATTTCAGGATTACCTTCAGGAGTTTCCGTCTCAACCTCAAACAATCCGTGCACATCTACTTGTTCATCCACTCTTACATTCACCGTTCAGCCATCCGCTCCAACGGGGACTCATCAGATAACGGTTGCCGGCTCCGCAACGGGAGCTCCTGTGCACACCACTCAATTCAACTTGACCATTAATCCATCTCCAATCCTCTCCATAGCATGCAATCCTTCGCCTTCGCCCGCAGTGGTTGGACAGCCCGTAACATGGACAGCAGTGGTTGCCGGTGGCACTCCGGGATACACATACACATGGGCAGGCACCAACTTCCCGACAAATCCCGCACCATCTAGCAATCCGTTCCCATTCACTTATCAGACCACCGGCTCAAAGACCGCCCAAGTGACAGTGCGTGACAACGACGGCACCGGTGCCACTGCCCAGTGCCCCACATCCCAGCTCCAAGTGAACGTGAAGCCGGTCTTCCAGGAATTCTAAATCTCTCTTAAAAGTTTTTTACAAAACACGTCCGACATATCGGACGTGTTTTGATGTAAAATTAGAATGATGCACGTTGACGAAAAGGCGTTCAAGGAATTTATTTTAGACTCTGGATTGGTTTCCAAAGCTGAGCTTTCGCGCGCGGAAAAGGAATCTGCGAAAAAGGGAACAGATATCACCTCTATTTTCAGAGAGGAGGGCCTGATGACGGAGGATGATGTTCGCCGCATCCACGCTCATATTTTAGGTATTCCGTTCGTTGACCTAAAAAAAGAAACTCTCAACCTTGAAACTCTGGAAAATGTTCCGGAACCCATTTGCCGCTCCAGAAACATCGTAGCTTTCAAAAAAAGTGGGCACTCGCTTGAGGTTGCCCTACTTGATCTCACAGAACTTTCCGCTCTGGACTTCCTGAAAAAAGAGGGGATGAAGATATTGCCGCGCCTTACGGACAGCTATTCAATGAAGCACGCTCTTTTGGTGTATCAGAAAGTTCTCAAAAAAGAATTTGGCGAGAAAATAGAAAAAGAAGCGGCTATTTTTGCAAAAAGCATGGCGGAGATAGGGGATGCAGATTCTCCGGCAGCCGATCTTGAAAAACTTGCAGATAATAAAGCCATTGCACATATCGTGGACATGATACTTTCCCACGCTCTTGCTCAGCACGCGGCAGATATTCATATTGAGCCGCGCGATAAAGAGCTTGGCGTGCGCTATCGCATCGGGGGAATGCTTCATGAGGCGCTGGTATTGCCGAAAAAGATCGCATTTCCCATCGTCCTTCGCTTGAAATTCCTTGCGGGACTTGAATTGCATGAAAAAAATCTGCCACAGGAAGGCCGCTTCAGAATGGAAAACGAAAATGAGAAGGCGGCCTTCAGGGTTTCTCTAGTTCCTACTCTTTTCGGGGAAAAAGTTCTGCTTCGGGTGCTTGGAGCGGGAGCTTTGGGCTTTACTCTGGAAACTTTAGGTTTTCACGGAGCAGGACTTGAGCACCTTCATCGCGTGATGCAAAGCGGAAGCGGTGCAACAGTTGTTTCCGGCCCTCCCGGCTCCGGAAAGACCACCGCTCTTTACACTATCCTGGATATTTTGAACAAACCCAACGTGAATATTGCGACCATTGAGGATCCGGTGGAGTATCAGATGGAGAGAATAAACCAGACACAAGTGAAAGAAGATGCAGGACTTTCTTTTGCTCTCGGGCTCCGGGCTCTTATGAAGCAAGATGCCGATGCAATGATGGTGGGCGACTTGAGAGACAAAGAAACACTCTCGGTTGTTTTGAATGCAGTGCTCGCGGGGCGGGCTATTTTTGCCGGAATGAACGGAGGATCTGCAGCAGAGGCGCTTTCGCATCTGGTTGAAATGGGAGGACCGCCGTTTCTTGTATCTACCGCTGTAAAAGTGGTGGTGTGCGGAAAATTAGTGAAGCGCCTGGGCAAGGAAAAAGAAGCACACCTTATTTCCAAAGAAGAATTACGGGCGCTTCATAAAATAGCGGATATGGATAGAGTGCTCGCAGCACTTAAAGAAGAGGAAGTAGTCGCGAAAAAGGCAGAGTGGCAGGATGTAAAAGCTTTTCATGAGCGTATGGATAAAGAAGCAGATGAATATGTGGGAGTGCACGAGGTTTTGTATGTATCGGCTGGTGTGCAAAGCATAATTACCAAAGCAAGGTCAAAAGATATGGCAGAAGAAGTGGAAAGCCAGGCGCGTGCCGAAGGTATGCTTACTATTGTGGAAGATGCTGTTTTTAAAGCAGTAGAAGGACTTACAAGTTTGGAGGAGGTTTTTAGGATTTCTGAGTAAAAGCCACTCACCCAACAGCATTTTTCAAACAGCAGTCGCTCGGGAATCCTGCCAAAAGAGACCACTCCGGGGCGTTTGCCCAAGTCTTAGTCTCTTTTGGCAGGATTCTCTCGCTACCCAGGTTATAAACCTTGTATAATTGAAGGAATGAAAAAAATCCTTTTTGCTGGGAACTGGAAGATGAACCCGGTCTCTGCCGACGATGCTCGCGGACTTTTCAAGGATTATGTGTCGCTTGCCAAGCGTTTTGGGGGGAAGAGCGGGGTAAAGATATTTCTTGCGGCATTCCCGCCTATGCCGTTCTTAGGTCTTTTGGCCGATACTAAAAGACCCAGGAATCTTTTTTTGGGTGCACAGGACGTTTTTTTTGAAAAAGAGGGGGCTTTCACGGGATTCGTCAGTCCTATTCAGCTCTTGGGTCTGGGGGCGAGCCATGTCATTTTGGGGCATTCGGAAAGAAGGGCTCTTGGTGAGACAAGTGCCACCATCGCAAGAAAAATAAAAACGGCATTGCAGGCCGGTCTTGTGCCTATAGTATGCGTGGGTGAAAAAGAAAGGAATCATTCCGGAGAGTTCTGGCACGAGCTTCGTGTTCAGTTGGAAGAATCTTTCAAAGGTGTACCCAAACAGTTGGTGTCCAAAGTGATAATTGCATATGAACCAGTATGGGCAGTCGGGGAAAAATCTAAAGGGGCCGTGTCTCCGAAGGAGATACCTGAAACAGCGCTTTTCATAAGGAAAATTTTGTCTCATATGTATGGCGGCAAGATAGCCCGTGCTCTAAATATTATTTACGGAGGTTCGGTTTTTCCCGCGAACGCAGCGGAGATAATTTCAAGTGGTGACATCTCGGGATTTTTGGTCGGTCGGGCTGGTTTGAAGAAAAAAGAGATAGAAGGGATACTCAATGCAATTTCTTAGTCAAAATAAAAGCGCTGTTGCAGGGAAAAAAGTGCTTGTGCGCGCCGATCTTAATGTGCCGATCGATGAAGGTGGAGTTAAAGATACTTTTCGTATAGAGGCGCTCTTGCCCACCATATCCTTTTTGAAAGAGGCGGGGGCCCAAATAATAATTGCCAGCCATATTGAAGGAAATCATGGTGAAGGTGCCACGACCATGGCTCCGGTCGTGGCACTCCTTCAGGAGTATTTTCCTGTTTCGTTCGTAAAAGATTATTTTCCGGCTAAAAACCCTCAAATAGATGAAGCTTTTTCAGAAGGAAAGATAGTTGTTCTTGAAAACTTGCGTGAGTACGGAGAGGAAAAAGGAAATGACGAAGTTTTTGCAAAGCACCTGGCTTCATACGCGGATGTTTATGTGAACGAAGCATTTTCTGTTTCTCACCGGGCGCACGCTTCTATAGTTTCAATACCCAAATTTCTCCCAAGTTATGTCGGTCTTCAATTTGAAAAAGAGATACAGGCACTTTCCAAAGTATTCTCTCCGGCACGACCATTTGTTTTCATACTCGGTGGCTCTAAATTTGAAACCAAGCTCCCCATCCTTAAAAAGCTTTACGACAAAGCGGATTTCACGTTCGTGGGAGGCGCTATCGCAAACGATTTTTTCAAAGCGCAGGGTCTCCAGGTGGGAAGGTCGCTTGTTTCAGGATCCGAAGCCGATCTTTCGGTTTTTAACGAACCAAAACTTATTCTTCCCTCCGACGTTATTGCGGCAAAAGATACAAAAGACAGGCAAACTTCTCCTGTAAATGTAGCTGAAGATGAGATTATCACGGACATCGGAGTAGAATCCGTGAATGTTTTGCGTAATTTTATTCGTGATGCCAAAACCATTATCTGGAATGGCCCGATGGGGAATTATGAAAAAGGATTCGTAAAAGGAACGGAAATGGTGGCACAGGTGGTCGCGGAAACAGAAAGCTTCACCATAGTGGGGGGCGGAGATACTGTGGCCTGTATACGAAGCTTGGGGATTTCTCAAAAATTTTCATTCCTCTCCACTGCAGGCGGTGCAATGCTTGAATATCTCCTAAACGAAACTTTGCCCGGTATTGAAGCTCTCGGTTAAATTTGAGAACGAATTTTTTCGCTAACTTCTTTTATTTCTTCAATACTTCTCTCGGGTCCGTGCCAATGGGTAAAACCGTCATCTTTATATCTGGGAATTACATGGAGGTGTGCGTGAAAAACGACTTGGCCCGCCACCTCTTCATTATTCATATGTATATTTACGCCATCTGCCGCCAGGGCTTCTTTTAGTGTTTCGGCTATTTTCTGCGCAGTTATCTCCATTTTTGCCAAAAGTTCAGGCGATATATCAAATATATTTCTATAGTGTTCTTTCGGGAGTACCAGGGAGTGTCCTAGGTTTACCGGGTTAATATCGGCAAAAACAACGGTATCTTTGTCCTCGTAGAGCTTCTCTGCCGGTAATTCCCCTTTGATCATTTTGCAAAAAATGCAGCTATCCATATTTCATATAGAATACAGCAAATGAGAGTCTCTCTCCATCCGATAATAGAAGGTATTCTCTCGCAGAGGGGCATCACGGCAGATACCCGAGAGAATTTTTTGAACCCTAAATACGAAACCCTTCACGACCCATTCGCTCTCAAAGATATGGAAAAAGCGGTGGGGAGGATAGCCCTAGCCATTTCAAACAAAGAAATTATAGCCATTTACAGTGACTACGATGCGGATGGTATCCCTGGAGGAGTAATGCTTCGCGGAGCTCTTGAAACAGCGGGCGCCAAAATACTTCCCTATATTCCGGACAGGCACATGGAGGGCTTCGGTTTTCATGCGGATGCAATTTCTACCCTCAAGGCTGCCGGGGTGGGGTTGATAATAACTGTTGATTGCGGGATCGCGCATATTGAAGGGGTAATGAAGGCGGAAGAAGAGGGAATTGATGTCATTATTACGGACCACCATGAGCCGTCTGCGGAAGGGCTGCCCCCTGCTTTTGCAATACTTAATCCGAAACAGCCCGGATGCGAATATCCATTCAAAGAACTTTGTGGTGCAGGGGTTGCCTTCAAGCTTGTAGAAGCTCTTCAGCAAAAAGAAGTGCTTCCGATAAAGAAAGCGCAGGAAAAATGGCTTCTTGATCTCGTAGGGCTTGCAACCATTGCAGACATGGTGCCGCTTGTCGGGGAGAACAGGGTGTTTGCACGCTTCGGTCTTATGGTTCTAGGGAAAACCAAACGTCCCGGTGTGCGTGCTCTTTTGAATGCATTACGTTTGCGGCAAGTGACCGAGGATGACGTGGCTTTTCTTATAGCTCCGCGTATTAATGCGGCGTCACGTATGAATGAAGCACGGCTCGCATATGATCTCCTGGCTACTCAAAATGAAAATGAGGCGGACAAGCTGGTAAAAGAACTACAGGGAGTGAATGATTCGCGGAAAGGAGTGGTAGCTTCAATGGTGAAAGAAGCAGTTCTCCGTATACAGGAGGAAAATCTTCATGAAAAACCGGTCATTGTCATCGGCTCAACCCATTGGAGGCCGTCTTTCGCGGGGCTTCTTGCGACTAATCTGGTTGAAAAATACGGCGTGCCGGTTTTTGTGTGGGGAGAAGACGGTGCTGGAGAGCTTCGTGGTTCGTGTAGAAGCAACGGAAGGGTTTCCGTACACGAATTGATGACCGCCGCCAACGGATCATTAAAACAATTCGGCGGACATGAGGGTGCTGGGGGATTTACCGTAGCAAGAGATAAAGTCCACGGGCTCGGGGAAGCACTCATCGCTTCACTGTCAGGAATTTCACAGAGTGAAAAGAAAAATATGGGAGATGCTGATGCAGTCCTTTCTCTTTCGGATATAAATAGTCATTTCCTCCGTTCACTCTTTCATCTCAAGCCATTTGGTATTGAGAACGTAAAACCACTTTTTCATTTTCCGAAAGCACTTGTTGAAAATGTGAGGATCTTCGGCAAAACGAATGAGCATGTAGAGGTGGCTTTCACACACGGGAGCACCCGTGCAAAAGGCATAAGTTTTTTCGGACGCGAAACGCTCAAACATATTTCAAACGGTGATACCCGGGATATTTTCGGGAATATAGAAGAAGATCCTTTCCGGGGCAGGGATGCCTGGAGGGTGAGAATAGTAGAAGTAAGGTAAAAATTGACTTTAAATATACAAATGAGGTTTAATAGGGGCTAGAAGTACGTTGTAAGGTGTACCAAGCAGGCCAGCGATGTCGTTGTGCCCACTCGCAAACATGCGAGCAGTACGAAAAGGGAAAATAATTTTGGAGGCAACAATGAGTTCCCTTCTCAAGCTCGAGGCAACACGCCAGCGTCGGCATGAACCAGAAGCACTTTCGTTGGGACCACCAGGTCTCATCACGGTGGACCGTTCCATCCCTCCTACTTATCCGGAGTGGATGAAGACACCGGTTGATCCCGAACTCTCTCGTTCAGGGCCGCCCTCGTTCAACCTTGCAAAGGTAGAGGCATATCTTCATCCGTGGCAGATCGGCGGTGGCATCATTTTCGGACCGGAGTTTCATCTTCATCTCAAAGATACAGGCATTATAAACAGATGCTTGTCACTTCGGGACGGAGAAGAAATAGTAAAAGCGGTCGCAGAAAAAAGGGTGAAGTGGCCAGAAAAGTTCTGTGACGAAAATTTACGGCTCTACCTTTGGAAAGATGCGGCATGGGACCTCAATCCACATATACGGGTCCCTATCCTTAGCTATTTTGATGGGAGGGTGAGCATCGGCTGGAACTGGTACACTATGATCTTACTCAAAGTTCACCCGGCAGCTGTATTTGAAGAAGGTTAAGAGCTCCGAAAGGAGCATAAGGGCGACACGCATGTGCGTGTCGCCCTTTTTCTTGCTGTTATAATTTCCGTAAGTGAAAAAAGACCAGCATATTATTTTTTGCGATGGTGCCGCCAAGGGAAATCCGGGGCCGGGTGGTTGGGGAGCAATAATCGCAAGTGATGTGGAAGTGGTGGAGATAGGTGGGAGCGACCGCGGGACCACTAATAACAGAATGGAACTTACAGCTGCTATCAATGCTCTGCGTCTTATTCCGAAAAATGGCAGCGCTGTTGTATATACAGACTCCTCTTATGTGGCGAAAGGTATAACCTCATGGCTGAAATCGTGGATAAAGAACGGCTGGAGAACAGCCACAAAAAAAGCCGTTGAAAATCAGGACTTGTGGCAGGAGCTTGAAATGGAAACGGTGGATAAAGAGCTTGTATGGAAGGTGATCCCTGGGCACGCGGGCATACCGGGGAATATGCGGGTTGACGAGATAGCTTCCATGCTCGCCTTAGGTGCAACTGTCCGCTTTTTCAACGGACCGCGTTCTCTTTACACTGTGGACCTTTCTCCTTCAGTTGCTAATTTCCAAAAATCATCAAAAGGAGCAGCATATTCTTATGTAAGTATGGTTGACGGCAGTATAAAAACGCATAAGACATGGAAAGAATGTGAGAAAAGAGTAAAGGGCAAGGCGGCGCTTTTCAGAAAAACATTTTCAACGGAAGACGAGAAGAGGATCATGGAAGAGTTCAAGAAAAGACAATAAATGCTTACGACGCGAGACATCTTTCTCGCTTTTGTTTCAACTGTCGCCGGAGTGTGGGCTTTTGAGAATGTGCCAATAGGTTTCTTGCTTGTATGCGTGGTCATTTTAAGCGTGCTTTTTGTACGCTTTCGCACACAAACTTTCCTTGCTGCATGTGCTATAGGCCTTGTTTTAGGGAGTGGTGCGGCTCTTATTCACCACAAAGAGCCGTCGATGCTGTTTCCGGAACTTGTGGGACAGAAGATAGAAGGAGAAATGGAAGTTCGCTCCGTGAAGCGCAGTTTTTTCGGTTTCCGATACACATCGGATGTTTATGTAAATAGTGAAAAGACCGGAGCCATCGTTGATACTTACGATACCCGTGAACTTAAAGTGGGAAATACAGCTCATTTTTCAGGAACACTTGAACTGCCAGAAGCTTTTGAGAACGAATACGGAAAAACATTTGATTATCCGAATTACCTTCGCTCAAAAGAAGTATTTTTCGTGGTGCAGAATGCAAAACTTACTGAAGTAGTTAAAAGAAAAGGACTTTCATTGGACTCAACACTTGAAAGTATCCGTTTATATTTTGAAGGGGGACTGGAAAAAGTTCTTCACGAGCCGGCGGCTTCGCTTTCGGAGGGGATTTTGGTGGGAGACAAGGGCGCCATGCTTGCAAGTGATTCCGACATGTTCCGCAAGGCGGGCATTATACACATCATCGTTCTTTCCGGATACAACATCTCCGTCGTGGCGGCTTTTATGATGTCCGCTTTTTCGCGTTTCGGCCGGAAAAAATCGCTTATCTTTGCAGGCCTCGGTGTTGTCTTCTTTGTTCTGGTAACAGGTGCCTCTGCGACTGCTGTGAGGGCGGGGGCAATGGGACTTCTGGCTATCCTGGGCAATTTTTTCAGACGCGAGGTGGATGCTTTGCGTCTTCTCGCATTTGCCGGTATTGCTATGGTCATGTTCTCGCCCCTTTTGCCTCTTTATGATCCGTCTTTTCAGCTTAGTTTTCTTGCAACATTCGGGCTTATCGTATTCAGTCCTTTTCTAACAGAGAAATTTTTCAAAGTTCCTAAAGTTTGGGGTTTGAGGGAGATAGCCGCGGCGACCGTTGCTACCCAGGCGATGACTTTGCCATTCCTTGCCCATTCAATGGGAGCTATTTCAGTGGTTTCTTTTTTCACTAATCTTTTTGTGTTGCCCGTGATGCCATTTCTTATGCTTATAAGTTTTATGACAGGCATTCTTTCGCTTCTGCCGGCGCTTGGGTTCGTTCTGTCTTTCCCTTTTGCTTTTATAACGAACGCACTTACGGCTTATGTATTTTCAATAAGCAGATGGTTCGCATCACTTCCTTTTGCAATGCTCAACACTTCTATTGTTACGGGATGGGTATTGTTTTTGGTTTATATAATTCTCATCGTTTTTGGGCTTCGTACTTTTGAAAAAGGCAAAACGCGCGACTAGGGGTCGCGCGTTTCATAATTGTCTCGTTGCCAGAATCGTCTCTTTCTCTCCCTTCTTCCAGTATCCACATAAGGTTGAGCCGGAGGCACAGGTTTACGTGTTTGCGGAGACCCGTGCTTGTATCCCGTCGCATAGGAAACTGCTGGAAGCAGGCCTATAAAAAAGAGGCTTCCAAAGAACAAACCGTAACTGAAGGGCGGGTGTATGAATCCGGCATAGAGACCGGCCCACATAACAATGAGCCCTACTAAGGACATCAGGATATACCGTAGCATGCGGCCTCCAAGAGAGTTGAAAGTACTTCCGTAACCTTAGACGCTTTAGGAGCGGATTGCTGTCGCGTAGTTTTTTTCGCAGGTTTCCCAATTCAGGTTGGCAAAGAAATCCTCAACGTAATTTTTCTTTCCGCTCGGCGCGTAATCAGCGACGAAGGAGTGTTCCCACATATCCAGAGCAAGTATCGGCTGCGTGGTGGCGAGATGTCCTAAATGCTGTTCATCAACCCAATGTGTCAAAAGTTTTCCTGAATTTTTATCATAAGAAAGCATAGCCCAGCCGATGCCGCGGGTGAGAGCTACTGCCTTCATCCGGTTTAGGAACAACTCGAACGAACCATAAGTTTTTTCAATTTCAGTTTTAAGTGCGCCTTCGGAGATATCTCTAGCTCCTCCTTCAAAATGTGAAAAATAAGTTTCGTGGTTCCTCATGCCGCAGAATTCAAAAGAAAAACGACGCGAAAGTTCGCCCAACGCGTAGGCATGGGTTTCCGGATCTTTAGCATATTCCTCTATTTTCGCTAGCACCGTATTGGCATTCTTTACATAGCCGGAGTAAAGCTTCAGATGCTCCTCTATGGATTTTTTTGATATGCCTTTCAGTTCAGGAATGGAAAAAGTTTTTTCTGTGAACATGGGATTAGAAAATAACGGATTACGGATAATGATACACAGTATAACGCTATACTGAATGTATGAAACGGAGAGCGGTAGTACTTATTACCCTGACTGCCCTGAATATCGTCGTGTGGACATGGTGGGCTTCTGTACGGCCGGGAGGAAATCTCCAAGTAGCATTTTTGAATGTCGGCCAGGGCGATGCCATTTACATACGTACGCCTCATGGAAATGACATGCTTATTGATGCTGGACCGCGGGACAGAAAAGTTCTTCGCGAATTGGGTGCCGTGATGCCGTGGGCGGACAGAGATATAGACGTGGTGCTTGCCACTCATGCTGATGCAGATCACATAGGAAGTGTTCCGGATGTTCTCAAACGCTTCAGAGTGGGAGCGTTTGCTGAAACGGGTAATCATTCCAAAACCAATACCATAGACGATGAGATGCTTTCAGCTGTGGAGAAAAAGAAAATTCCAATAGTTATTGTCAGAAGAGGAACGGTTGTTGACCTTGGAGACGGTGTTATATTCACCGTGCTTTATCCGGACAAGGATCCGGCGGGGACGGAAACGAACGAGAGTTCAATCGTGGGGATTTTGCGATTTGGAGAGCATTCATTCATGTTGACCGGTGATTCTCCGCAGAAAATTGAGAATTATCTGGTATCGCTTGCGCGTATTAAAGGAGAGGAACTTGATGTTGATGTTTTGAAGCCCGGGCATCACGGCTCAAAAACATCAACAGGAGAAATTTTCCTGAACGCAACATCACCGGAATATACGGTCATCTCTGCGGGAAAAGATAATCGCTACGGCCACCCGGCGCCTGAAGTGGTGAACCGCCTGAAAGTCCGTGATATAAAAATATTTTCAACTGCGGAGAATGGCCGGGTAATTTTTGAAACGGACGGAAAAGAATTACGTACATTAGTACGTAATTAAGTATGTAAATAAATAAGTGCACATTTCTTTTTACAAAAAGAAATGTGCACTTATTCCCCAAGCGGTCTTATTTCAATTGACTGAATGGTCTTTTCGTCTTCACCAAAGTACACGTCTATGGAGAGTTTTTCTCCCGAAACTATGCGCGGGATCCACACTTTATCCGATTCAATCATCTTGTCTGGCAGGGAAATAACGGAGAACCATGTAGGAGATTTCATTTCATCTGAATCCCGTGGCTCTCCCTTCCACTTCCTTGCTGTGAAAATGTGGACTTCCCATGAATGGCTTCCCATTATTTCTTTACTGAAGTGTCCGCGAAGTACACCTGCATACTCAAGGTCTTCCTCGCATACCACTACGCCACCGCTTTCTGTGGCAAGTTCTTTCAATGCCCTATCCTTTACGGATATATCTCCGGGTTCCATCTTTCCGCCGTAGCCGTTCCAGGATCCGCTGCCGATCTTTCTTTCTTTGAGAGCAAGCAGAACTTGGGGCAACCCATTGATATTGCGTATCAGGAAAATGAGTGTGGCAACTTTCATAAGATCTCCGGTTTGTTCTTCTGGTTACACTACTCTCAAGTTTTTTCTTTGCAAATCAAAAACTCCCCGAGGGGAGTTTTTGATTATTTTATGAGGCCTGCTTTCTTGAGTGTTTTATATGCGCCGTTCTTTTGGATGGTTTTGAGGCCGCGGGCAGATACGCAGATTGTGAAAGTTTTATTGAGCTCCGGAACGAAAATGCGCTTTTTCTGCATGTTCGGGTACTTCCTATTGTTTCCAGTAGGGTTGAATTGGGTCGCACGGGTGCGGTTTGAATAGCCGCCTGCCATGCGGGATGCCTTTTTGGTGATTGCACATATCTGCGCCATAGATTCGGGATAGTAACACGCGAAGCGCATGGCTACAAGTGTTATGATTGAAGTTATTCATATGACCGCTATCCTTACACTTGTCATTCTCATCCTTTCGGTCGTGGCTCACGAGATCGCCCATGGCTATGCAGCTAAGTGGGAAGGGGATGAGACGGCGGATGCAGCCGGCCGCCTTTCAGGTAATCCTATGCGCCATATTGACCCCTTTGGCTCCGTTATCCTTCCCCTTATCACTTATATGGTCGGCGGGTTCGTCATCGGCTGGGCTAAACCTGTTCCTATCAATCCGCGTAACTTCAGGCACGTGAGATGGGGTGAGCCATTAGTGGCCGCTGCCGGCCCTCTTACGAATATTCTCTTTGCTCTTATATTCGGGCTCATTATCCGCTTTGCCTCCCTTGGGAACGCATCTCTCACGGTCGCGGCCCTGATAGTTCTTATAAATGTGGTGCTGGCAATATTTAATCTTCTTCCCATACCGCCTATGGACGGCTCGAGGATTCTTTCAGGAGTGTTCCCGAATCTCTTGAGGCCACTTTTTCATCAAATTGAGCGTTTTGGGATATTCCTCCCGCTTATTCTGGCTATTTTCATATGGCAGTACATATTTCCAATCGCCCTTTTCATGGCTAGCTCTATAGCGGGTGTTGCCTTCTAATCCTCATTCATATATAGTGATGGCCGCGCCTCAGTCTTGGGGGTTTTTAATTTTATGGCTACAGTAAATCAGCTGGTGCGCCGAAAAAGAACCAAACTCCACCGAAAATCAAAGTCGGTGGCTTTGACGCGTGGCTTCAATACCCTTAAAAACCGCCCGGTCCTCTTCAACTCTCCTTTCAAGCGCGGTGTATGCGTGAAAGTGACCACCAAAACCCCTAAAAAGCCGAACTCGGCTATCAGAAAGATCGCCCGCGTGCGCCTCACCAACGGAATGGAAGTGACTGCTTATATTCCTGGAGAAGGGCACAACCTGCAGGAACACTCAGTAGTTCTTTTGAAAGGTGGACGCGTAAAAGACGTAGGTTTGCGATATTCCATCGTTCGGGGTGTTTTGGATACGCAGGGAGTTGAAAAGCGCCGCAAGGGCCGCTCTCAATACGGAAATAAAAAGCCGAAAGGAAAATAATCTTATATGCGAAGAAAACTTAGAGAAAGTGAAAAAAAGAAAGTTATAGCCGACATCGTCTACGGTTCGGAGAAAATTTCTAAATTCACTAATTACCTCATGGAATCGGGCAAGAAAAATACCGCCCGCCGCGTTGTTTACGATGCTTTGAATATCATAAAAACCGCAGGTGTTGATCCTTTGGAGACACTTGAATCTGCTGTGAGGAATGCTGGTCCGACCGTTGAAGTGCGGTCTCGCCGTGTGGGAGGTGCGAACTACCAGGTGCCCCGTGAAGTGCGTCCTGAAAGACGTCAGGCACTCGGCATGAAATGGATAATTGATGCGGCCCGCGGCAAGAAAGGAAAGCCCATGGCAGCCAAACTTGCAGACGAACTTCAGCTTGCAGCCAAGAATGAAGGTGAAGCTATTAAAAAGCGCGAGAACGTTCACAAAATGGCGGAAGCCAACAAGGCATTTGCGCATTTTACTTGGTAACTTTTTATGGAGAGAGATTATCCTTTAGAAAAGGTCAGGAATTTCGGGATCATTGCGCATATTGATGCGGGTAAGACGACTACGTCTGAAAGGGTTTTATATTACACGGGCTCACAGCACTCCATAGGCGAAGTACACGAAGGAGAAACAACCACGGACTGGATGGAGCAGGAAAGAGAGCGCGGCATCACTATCACGGCGGCTGCCATCACTTGTTTCTGGGCGCCTAGCTATCTTTCCAAGGAAGAGCGTGTGAAAAAAGACAACAAGTGCCGTTTCAACATCATTGACACTCCCGGCCACATCGATTTCACGGTTGAAGTGAAAAGATCCCTTCGTGTTTTGGACGGAGCAGTGGTAGTTTTTGATGGTGTTGCCGGTGTTGAGCCGCAGTCCGAAACTAACTGGCGCTATGCGGAAGAAGCAATGGTGCCGAGACTTTGTTTTATAAATAAACTGGACAGAACAGGTGCATCTTTTGAGCGTTCTTACGCATCCATTCTTGATCGTCTTTCCAAAAAAGCGGTGCGCGTGCAGATCCCTATTGGTCTTGAAGATAAACACGAAGGAGTTATAGACCTTTTGAAAATGAAGGCGTATTTCTTTGAAGGTAAATTGGGGGAAGACGTCATTGAAAAAGAAATTCCCGAGGAATACATGAACGATGCAAAGAAATACCATGCAGAGCTCGTGGAGAAAATAGTGGAGAACGACGATGCTCTTATGAACGCGTATTTGGAAGGAAAGGAGGCATCTTTTGAAGATCTCAAGAAAACTCTTAGAAAAGCCACCATCGCCAATGCTATTTTCCCAGTTTTCTGCGGTTCGGCCTTGAAGAATAAAGGCGTTCAGCTCGTTTTGGATGGCGTGGTGGATCTTTTGCCGAGCCCTTTGGATATTCCTCCTGTAGTTGGCAAGCATCCGGATAATGGTGAAGACGTGATACGTCATGCATCTGATTCAGAGCCGTTCGCGGCTTTGGCCTTTAAATTGCAGGCAGACCCATTCGTGGGCCAGCTTACGTTCTTCCGTGTGTATTCAGGGACCATTGAAGCTGGCTCGTATTTATATAACGCGACCACAGGAGACAAGGAGCGCCTTGGCCGCATCGTGCGATTGCAGGCAAACCAGCGCGAAGAAGTGAAGAAAGTTTTCGCGGGAGAAATTGCCGCAGCTGTGGGATTAAAAAATGCAAAAACTTCGCACACTTTTTGTGATGAGAATGATCCGATAATTTTGGATCCTATTAAATTTGCAGAACCGGTTATTTCGCTTCGCATTGAACCTAAAACAAAAGCCGACCAGGAAAAAATGGGCATGGCTTTGAAAAGACTTTCTGATGAAGACCCGACATTCAGGATCAAGTCTGATCAGGAAACAGCGGAAACCGTCATTATGGGCATGGGAGAGCTTCATTTGGAGATCATTGTTGATCGTATGAAGAGAGAATTCGGCGTGGAAGCAAATGTGGGTGCGCCCCAGGTGGCATACAAAGAAACCATCACAGGTGAAGCTGAAGTGGAAAATAAATATATCAAGCAGACGGGAGGAAAGGGCCAGTACGGTCACGTAAAGATCCTCATCAAGCCGCTTCCTGAATATGATCCGGAAGAAAAGGTGCCTAAAAATGCGCATCGCGAGGATGGCTTTGAATTCATTGATTCCATCAAAGGCGGTGTAATTCCACAGGAATTCATTCCGGCCGTGGAGAAGGGTGTACGCGAGGCCATGGACAGAGGTATTCTCGCCGGCTTCAAGATGACTGATATTTCATGCGAGCTTTTATATGGTTCTTATCACGATGTGGACTCGTCTGAAATTGCTTACAAGATAGCGGCTTCGCAAGCTTTCCAGGAAGCGGCTAAAAAAGCCAAACCGGTTCTCCTTGAACCTATTATGAAAATAGAAGTTGTAACACCAGAGAAATTCATGGGTGATGTAACAGGCAACCTTTCTGGCAAGCGTGGACAAATAGAAGGTATGGAAGAGAGAGGTGAATTGAAAGTTATTCGTGCTAAAGTTCCTCTTTCAGAAATGTTCGGATATGTAACATCCCTTCGCTCCATGACTGAAGGCCGCGCATCTTCCACTATGGAATTTGATCACTATGCCATCGTCCCACCTAACGTAGCGCAGACCATTATTGAATCCAGAAAATAAAAACAAATAAACCCGCCAGCCGGCTGGCGGGTTTATTTGTTTGCTAATTTTTGATTTTTGTGTTGAATACACCCTAGAGTTCTAGTAATCTTCGCTCTTTCAGGAGTTCACATGAATAGAATGCCAGTTGTTGCTTCAGGTCCTTCGGGTGTGGGTAAGGGCACTCTTCTCACAGGAGTGATGGATTCCATGCTTTGCCTGGGTTTTAGTGTATCCCATACCACGCGTTTGCTACGGCCCAATGAGGATGAGGGAGTGCATTATTTCTTTCGAGGGGTTGACGAGTTCATCCGAATGAAAGATGCGGGTGAATTCGTGGAGTGGGCAGAAGTGCATGGCAACTGGTATGGCACAAGTATCCAGGCACTCGAAGAAATGCTGGCCTCAGGAAAGGATGTTCTGCTTGATATCGATGTGCAGGGCCAAAGGCAGGTAAAGGATAAGCGCCCTGATGCATTGAGTATCTTCATCATCCCGCCCTCCAAAAGGGTTCTCATGCGTCGCTTGACCGACCGTATGGCAGCCGAGAAGCAAAGAGCGGTCGAGCAAGGAAAAGTATTTAATGAGAGCAAATCCGTTATCGACTTTGCAGAGCGTATGAATAATGCTCGTGGCGAGATTGAGTCCTTCCTCCTGTTCGATTATGTTGTTGAGAACGACATACTTGAGCATGCAGTGGAAGATCTCGCCGCCATCATTCGTGTAGAGCGAGCGAGACGGAACAGGGGAGCACATGTTGCTTCGGCAGATTCCGAAAGAGCAGAGCGCTTAACTGTTAAGGCGATGGCAGAAAGGGTGGAAATACTTCTTCGCGAGTTCTAAAAGTGATACAGGGGGCGGACGCCAACGGCGTCCGCCCCTATTGCTTTTTACTATTTATTTACGTAAAGTACCCCTCGTAAGGCCAAAGACAGCGGGCGGTCTAAAGACAGAAGACCCGCCGAGGCGGAAACATTGAAAGATGTTTCCCATTCTCATTCGGCCCTTACAGGTCGATTTTATTTTTAGCAAAACAGCTAAAAAATGGCATTAAACAAAGCAAAAAAAGGAGAGATCCTTGAGAAACTCAAAATTGCGGCCAAAAAAGCCAAGTCTATTGTGTTCGTGCACTTCAAAGGTTTGAACGTGGCAGATACCACTAATCTTCGCAGAGCCCTCACAGGTGAAGGTATTTCATATACCGTTGCGAAGAAATCTCTCATGGGCAAAGCTCTTGAAGATCTAAAAGTGGAAGGAACAGAGCCCGAGCTTCCCGGAGAAGTCGCATGGGCATACGGAGAAGACCTGGTTGCACCGGCACGCAACATCTTTGAGTTCCAGAAAAAATTCCCGGAGAACCTTTCCATTTTGGGAGGAGTTTTCGAAGGAAAGTTCATGAACAGGGAAGAAATGATGAATATCGCATCCATTCCTTCTCTCTCCGTTCTTCACGGCAAATTCGTGAACATCATCAATTCGCCTATACAGCGATTGGTTATTGGTCTTAAAGCGATAGCAGATAAAAAATAATTAACAAAAACATGGAAGACACACAGGTAAAAGCAGAAGTTCCTGCAAAGTTCAAAAAGATAGTGGACGAGATAGAAGCTATGTCGGTCATTGATCTAAATGAGCTTGTGAAAGTGTTTGAAACAAAGTTCGGAGTATCAGCAACGGCAGTAGCGGCAGCCCCGGCAGCCGGTGGTGGAGCAGAGGCCGAAGAGAAATCAACCTTCGCGGTTGAATTGACAGATGGCGGCGCAAACAAGATCGCAGTTATCAAGATTGTGAAGGAAGTTCTCGCTCTTGGTCTCAAGGAAGCAAAAGACCTCGTGGACGGTGCACCTGCAGTCCTCAAGCCGGATATGAAAAAGGAAGAAGCGGAAGAATTGAAGAAAAGAATAGAAGAGGCAGGAGGAAAAGTGACCCTCAAATAAGAGATATTGCATTAGTGCATCAAAAAACGCCCCTAGGGGCGTTTTTTGATGCACTTGCTCTCTTTGATTTTAGGAATACAATCCAAAGTATAGAAATGCAATGACGGATGCAATACTGGAAAAGCTGTTTGGCGGAGCGGCAACGGTTAAGACCCTCAAGTTTTTCCTGTTCAATCAGGAAACTGCCCTGACGCATGAAGAAATAACCGACAGGGTGAAGGAAAACCCGGAGTGGGCTAAAAATGCGATAGATTACCTCCAAAAGCTCGGATTCCTGAAGCGGGGGAGAGCTGTCCGGGACTTGGTAGTTAAAAAAGGCGGGAAAAGGAAAACTACGCGCGTGAGAAAAACCGTGTGGATGCTCCACCCCAATTTTCCTCTTACGGATGCCCTTAACCAGTTTTTCCACCGCACCAACATCCTTCCATCGAAAGATATCGTGACCAAGCTTTCCCAAACGGGCACCTTGAAGCTCGTAAGCATCTCGGGAATGTTCCTAGAAGATACGGAGGCGCGCCTGGACCTCATTGTGGTCGCCGACAATATGAAAAAAGCAGCTGTTGAAAAAGCGGTTGGGCTTATAGAGGCCAAGCTAGGCCGTGAAATTCGCTATGCCGCCTTTGAAACCCCTGAATTTTTATATCGTTACGGCATGTATGACAAGCTTATAAGGGACGTTTTTGACTATAAGCACGACAAAATCCTCAATAAACTGGCCATTTTTGCAGAGTAGGGTTTTCCCCGGCTTATCCACACGTTTTCCATGCATTTGTCCCCCAGCTTTTCCACAGGGGCTATAATGTATTACAGGGTCTCAAATTAAGGTCATTATTAAAGCAATAACAGTAATCATATGATGTTTCAGACATGGGGTGACGTTTTAACAGCGTCATTTCAAGACGTATGGCTCGGCGTAGCGCGATTCCTTCCGAATCTCGTAGTTGCCTTGATCATCGTTATCTTGGGCTGGCTTATCGGTTCGGTAATCGGCAAAGCAATTTGGCAGATATTCCGTTCAATTAGAGTTGATGAAGCCCTCAAGAAGACCGGTGCGGAGGACTTGATGCGCCGCGGCGGCATGAACTTGAACTCGGGCGCCTTTGTAGGTGGCTTGGTTAAATGGTTCATTATCGTGGTGTTCTTCATCGCTGCTTTTGAGGTTCTTGGCCTTAGTCAGGTCAATGCTTTCCTCTCCCAGGCAGTTTTGGGCTACCTTCCTCAGGTGATCGTAGCAGTGCTTGTCCTTCTAGTGGCTGGTGTATTGGGTGACGTTGTACAGAGAATAGTTTCATCGTCCGCAAGGGCGGCTGAAGTTCGCTCTGCCAATATGCTCGGCACGCTCGCTCGCTGGTCCATCTGGATCTTCGGTCTCTTGGTCGCACTTTCACAGCTTGGTATCGGAGTGCAGATCATTCAGACCCTCTTCATGGGTGTTGTAGTAGCTATCGCCTTGGCATTCGGCCTTTCATTCGGGCTCGGAGGTCAGGAAGCTGCGGCACGCTGGCTTGACAGAGCTCGTTCAGAAATGTCTCACAGACAGCAATAAGACTTAAGCCGGTATTGGTATCCGGAAAGCAAAAACCCTGTCCGCCAGCTGGCGGACAGGGTTTTTGCTCTATAGGTCTGTTCGGGGTTGACTTTCCGTGGCTCTCCCGTAAGATATTCCCTACCGCCTGTTTCGGCTTTTTTCGTTATGGCGCTGTAGCACGTTCTCTCTGTCAACGCTCTCGCGACAGGGAAAGCGCGGTACTCTTCAACTTATTATCTTTTATTCCCAATAATTACCATGGCAGCAGAATTTGATCGTTCGAAGCCGCATGTGAACGTAGGCACCATCGGCCACGTTGACCACGGCAAAACCACCCTTACGGCGGCTATTCTTTCGGTTTTGAACCGCCAAGGAGATGGCTACTCCGCTAAGGTTGTTGGCATTGACGGCATTGACAAGGCTCCTGAGGAAAAGGCCCGCGGTATTACTATCGCCCTTTCCCACAACGAGTATGAGACGCCGAACAGGCACTATGCTCACATCGATGCTCCAGGCCACGCCGACTACATCAAGAACATGATCACTGGTGCGGCTCAGATGGACGGCGCTATCCTTGTGGTGGCAGCTACGGACGGCGTGATGCCGCAGACACGTGAGCA
Source organism: uncultured Candidatus Saccharibacteria bacterium (assembly GCA_964582295.1). GTDB lineage: Bacteria > Patescibacteriota > Minisyncoccia > Phycocordibacterales > Zambryskibacteraceae > 12-FULL-44-12b. The sequence goes on along the minus strand of CAZOQP010000001.1, from coordinate 68,696 downwards.
CATTCTGCTCGCCCGCCAGGTGGGTGTGCCGAAAGTCATCGTCTTCCTAAACAAGTGCGACATGGTTCCTGATCAGGAACTTATCGACCTCGTGGAAGAGGAAGTGCGCGAGCTTTTGACCAAGCAGAATTACGACGGTGCGAATGCTCCTATCATCCGCGGTTCAGGACTTAAAGCCCTTGAAGCATCAACGAATGACGACGAGTGGGCAAAGAAAATTCTTGAGCTTGTAAACACCTTGGACAGCTACATTCCGATCCCGGAGCGTGAATTGGACAAGCCGTTCCTCATGCCTATCGAAGACATCTTCTCTATTGAAGGCCGAGGCACAGTGGCAACCGGAAGGATCGAGCGCGGTACTCTCAAGGTAGGTGATGAAATAGAGATCGTTGGCCTTAAGGACACCGCCAAGACAACTGTGACCGGAATTGAAATGTTCAACAAATCGCTTCAGCAGGGTCAGGCGGGAGACAACGCAGGTATTCTTCTTCGCGGTACCCGCAAGGAAGACCTCACTCGCGGCCAGGTGCTTGCAAAGACAGGCTCTGTTAAACCTCATACTGATTTTGAGGCGGAAGTGTACATCCTCAAGAAAGAAGAGGGAGGCCGCCACACTCCGTTCTTCACTGGCTACAAGCCGCAGTTCTACATCCGCACCACGGATGTAACAGGCGAAGTTACTTTGGCTGAAGGTGTTGAAATGGTAATGCCTGGAGACACTGTGACTTTCAAAGTGAAGCTCGTGGCGCCAGTTGCTATTGAAGATAAAATGCGTTTCGCCATCCGTGAAGGAGGCAAAACGGTGGGTGCAGGCGTGGTAACAAAAATAGTTGCCTAAGCTCTAGAGGACCCGACCGAAATCAAAGTTCCTTACATGGCATCGTCAACAAAAAAAACCAACACGGAAGAGAAAGCCAAGAAACCTTCCAAAAAGAAGGAAGAACCGGCTATCTCGCGCCTGCGCATAAGAGTGCGGGCTTACGAGAACAAGATTCTTGACCTTTCGGTGAAGCAGATCATAGATACAGCCGAGCGCTACGATGCAGTAGTGCATGGTCCTATCCCTCTTCCGACAGAGTTCAAGAAATACACTGTCAACCGCTCGGCCTTCGTCTACAAAAACGCGCGAGAGCAATTTGAGATGAGGATACACAAGCGATTGATAGATATTCTGAACCCTACACCGAAGCTCATCGAATCACTCACTAATCTTTCTCTGCCCTCGGGCGTGATGATAGACGTGAAAATAGTTTAGGAAGTTAAATAAGTTAGGTAAGTTTGAAACTTATAGAACTTATAAACTCGCAAAGCGAGCGGAACTTTTTGAACTTAGAAACTTATATGAAATTTATTCTTGGAGAAAAAAAAGAAATGACACAGGTCTTCGACGAAGAAGGCCGTGTTCATGCTGCCACCATCATCTCTGTTACACCGGTGGTGGTAACCCAGGTGAAAAATTCTTCCTCGGACGGATATGAGGCTGTGCAGGTAGGTGCGGGTACGCGTAAAGAAAAAAGGATCTCAAAGGCGCTCAAAGGCCACACAAAGGAACTTGGAAATTTCAAAGTTCTCCGCGAGTTCCGCTCTAAAACAGGTGAGTCGCTCGGTCTTGAAAGAGGTGCATCACTTGATGTTTCCACTTTCTCGGTCGGAGATATAGTGCGCGTCACAGCAACCTCTAAAGGCAAAGGCTTTCAGGGTGTTGTAAGGCGCCACGGCTTCCACGGCGGCCCGCGCTCTCACGGCCAGAAGCACTCGGAACGTGAGCCGGGCTCTATTGGAGGCGGGCTTCGCACCAAAGTGCCTAAAGGTAAAAGGATGGCCGGCCGCATGGGAGGCACCATTGTCACGGTTGATAACCTGAAAGTTCTTCAAGTCCTTCCCGAAGCGAACGAAATACTTCTTGCAGGAGCCGTGCCGGGACGCAGAGGAACTCTCGTCAAGATCCTGAGCAAGAAATCTTAAAATATAAAATGAACGCGGACGTATTTACAAAAGAAGGAAAGAAATCACGTGAGGTGGAACTCCCATCCAAGTTTTTCGGCGTAAAGAAAAATGCCGACTTGGTGGAGCAGGTGGTGCGTTCCATGATGTCTTCCGCACGTAGTGCCATCGCTCACACTAAAACCCGAGGCGAGGTAAGAGGAGGCGGAAAAAAGCCTTGGAAGCAGAAAGGTACAGGCCGCGCACGTCATGGTTCCACTCGCTCACCTATATGGGTTGGAGGAGGTGTAGCTCACGGCCCGCGCAACGACAAGAATTTCTTCCGAAAAGTGAATCGCAAAATGAGGACAGCGGCACTCGTAGCTGTGCTTTCAGGAAAAGTGAAGGATAAGGAAATTATTTTCACAGAGGATTTTTCTTTGGCAGGTAAAACCAAAGAAGGTATCGCCATGGTGCATGCACTTTCAACTGGTGCCCGCGCTTCTGCTCTTCGCAACAAAAGAGAGAATGCCGCTTATGTTCTTTTGCCGGTGAAGAACGAAATGACCGAGAGAGCCCTCAGGAATATCGGCAATCTTTCCATAGGGGAGACTAGGAATTTGGATGTTGTTTCCGCTCTCAAGGCAAAATACCTCGTATTCGTTGACCCGGAGAAAACTTTTTCCATACTGGAAGCAAAGATGGGCGGCAAAGTTAGCTCTGAATCGACAGACAGTGCAGCTCCTGAGAAAAAGAAGCGCACAGTGAAAGCTCGTAAGTCTGCCGCAAAATAATTTATGGCTACTTCAAAAATACAAAACAGGACCGCGCTTCAGGAAGGAAGAAAAATCTTTATCCTGAAGACTCCGCGCATCACGGAAAAGGCATCCCTTCTTTCTTCAAGAAATGTTCATGTTTTCAATGTGCCCCTTTCCGCTACTAAAAAAGAAGTTGCTCAGGCAATAGCCGCTCAGTACAAAGTGAAGCCGGTTCGCGTAAATATGGTAAGCATTCCGGCCAAAAATGTGACAGTGAGGAACAAGAGGGGCAGAACGGCGCGCGGAAAAAAGGCTTATGTGTTTTTGAAAAAAGGTGATACCCTCAAACTCGTATAAAAATGAAAAGTTTTAAACCTACAACTAAATCCCGCAGGCACATGACGGTTTTGCCGTACAAGGAGGTAACCACTGCCTCTGAGCCTGCAAAAAAACTCACCTTTGGCCGCAAGCGCCATAAGGGTCGCAACCATCACGGACGCATTACCGTTCAGCACAAGGGTGGTGGCCACAAGCGCCTTTTCCGAGACATTGATTTTTCATACGACAAATTCGATATTCCTTATGTGGTGAAGAGCGTTGAGTACGATCCGAACCGCTCTGGCTACATTGGTCTCGTCTTTTACCACGATGGCGCAAAGCGCTACGTTCTCCTGCCTAAATCAGCAAAGGTTGGCGACACTTTTGTAACTTCAGAAACCGCCGCGGAAATTCCTGGTAACCGTCTTCCTCTCCACCGCCTGACCGTTGGAACTTTTGTGTACAACATCTCGCTTAAAAAAGGTGGAGAGGCGAAAGTAGCTCGCTCCGGAGGAAACTATGCGGAAGTAGTAGCAAAAGACGGGGAATATGTTGATATAAAAATGCCTTCAACTGAAGTGCGAAAGATACACAGCAATGCATGGGCAAGCGTCGGAGAAGTTTCCAATTCAGAAAATCGCCTGATGAACCTCGGCAAAGCCGGACGCTCTCGCTGGCTTGGTATCCGCCCTACCGTTCGTGGTTCTGCCATGAACCCTGTTGACCATCCGCACGGAGGAGGCGAAGGCCGCTCCGGCCGAGGTCACCGTCGTGCCCGCACTCGCCACGGCAAGCCGACAGGTAAGGGCCAGAAGTCCCGCCGTGCCAAGAAATACTCAAACGTTTACATAGTGAAGCGAAGGAAGGTAGGGAAAAAGTAGCAGACTTACATAGGTCTTGCCTATGTAAAGTTAATCCATTCAGTAATTTCTTCTAAAAATATTTTTTCGGCTGGGAAATACTCTGGAAAATCCTGTCTATCCAAAATAACTTGTTCAATACGGGATTTCCCAATGTACTCATCAAAGCTAGAAAAATTGTAATTTTCCAAGAATTTCATTGACCCCGATAAATCATTCCCACTTTTTTCTCTCCATTTCGGGTCAACGATCTTTAATGGATTGAGGTGTATGTAAGAAAATAGGTATTTCAGATGACGATCGGTCTCTACATATTCAGATTTGAACTTACTCTCAAACAGTCCGCCAGTCCGTTCATATTTCTTATTAAAATACATCGAGTAAGATGTGCTCAATTTTTGCATGAACTTGCTGATGTCGCCATTCTCCGGCTGGCATAAAAGAATGTGGAAATGATTTGACATTAAACAAAAAGCTCCCATGGATACCAGTTTCTGTCCGCGATCAACGTCGTATATATTTTTCTTGGAAAAGTTTCTGATGGCAAAGTTTTGCCGTGAGTTTGAAATATAAAGGAGCTTAATGAAACGGTGATAGTCGTTCTTATCAAGAAATATTTTCTGCTTGCTATTACCTCGATTGTAAATGTGATAATAGCATCCAGGAGCAAAGGAGATTTCTCTAATTGCCATATCTTAATTATACATAGGTCTTGCCTATGTAAAAAACAGCTCAACAAAGGGCTATTTTTTGGTACCCAAGAAGTACTTGACAAAATATGTCAATAGGTGTATAATGGAAAAAGATAAAGAACCTTAAGAACTACTTGTTCGCCATAGCTTTTAGCTCTTCAAGATGGAGGATTAAAAGCTATGGCGACACTAAGGTCGCACATTTAGCGAACCAGCTACCCTAAAGGTAGCGCCACATAGGAGAACCCTATGAGCACCAACGCAACACTGCCGCAGGCGGGACACATCCTTACCCTCATTGACCAGAAAGGGGTGAGCAAGGAACAGTTGGCGGTAGCGGTCTCCGACGGCATCCTGCCGGATTTTCTGGAAGCTCTCGCGACGGGTTTCAACAAACCCCGCGGGGAGCTTCGGGATTTCCTCGGCCTGGGCCCGCTCGTTCTCAAAGTCGTCGTGGATTATTCCATGACGCTCGCGGAGATGATCGCATCCGGCCGGTACGATTGGAAAAACGATGATATTACCACTGAGCGCTTCCCTGTAAAGGGTAAGGGTAAGGTGGAGACCACCGTCGAACTCATTCACTTAAATCGTGTTATTGCGACCGATGAAGTGAAGAAAGAAATCGACAAGATGGGAATGCGCCCGGCTACCATGGAGGAACTTCTGGCTTTCGGAGCAACATTTCCGGAGGTTCAACGGAGATTTCCCATTATCGCTCTCGGCTCCGTCTCGCAGTTGGGCGACTTTCGCGACGTTCCGTTTCTCGACGTGGACGATTCTGAGCGCGGGCTCAGTCTGGACTGGAGCGACGACGAGTGGGGTGAGCGTTGCCGGTTCCTCGCCGTGCGCAAGTAGTACTTGGGCCCTTGAGCTTTGGCTTCGTTTTTGGCCTTGGTACTTGGGCTTTGGAAACAACTCCGTCGGACAGCTGTCCGACGGAGTTTTCATATGTAAATTTTTTCTATACAATAATTGAGACAAGTGAAAAACCTACGGTTACGGCTTTGGGTAACTTGTTCGCACGCCCGAGTAATGAGAGTTTCGGCGGCCACGGCTTCCGAAAGAGAGTTTCCGGGTTTGGTAAAAACCAGAGAAAGTTGGTGCGACAAACTATGTGACACAAAGGTCACGAATAAGATTCAACCCGGGGATTATTCAATGGGTGGTGGTATGGATGGTTTGTCGTACAAGGCTCCGTCTCGCAGTTGGACGACAATCGCAACGTTCCGTATCTCGACGTGAACGATTCTAAGCGCAAGCTCAATCTGAACTGGAACGACAACGAGTGGGATGAGCGTTGCCGGTTCCTCGCCGTGCGCCACTATTATGGTTCTCCCCCGTATCACCGCGGGGGAGTTTTTCTTGTCAGTTGTCTTTTCCATCCACCAAGCATTTTCCCAACCTCTGATAGATTTTCGGATAAATGAGAATATTTGTTCGTATCAAGGACTCTAGTTTCCCATGCAAGTTGAAGTAATAATTTTATGAGATCCACTCGTGAGATTGAGCGGTCAACATATGTGTTCTTTTCTTCACCTGAAGAGTAACTAGCTAAAAAGCAATTTTCAATGGCGCTCAAAAATAGGTCATCAAGCTTGGAACCGAGTGTAAAACGTTTTGACTTCGGAAAGTGTGCCAAATATCCTTGCCATAGGCCATATAGGTCTTTAAGCTTTATGATTACAGGAATAAGATGACTACTGAAATCTGCGGGGGGGGGGGACTTCAAAGGGGAGTTTTCTCATACCTATAACGATATCATTTCTTTAGACAATCTCCTTGAAGCGTGGAGGGAATTTTTAAGAGGCAAGCGGAACAGAAAGGATGTTCAGGAGTTTGGCTTGCGGCTCATGGACAACATACTCTCTTTGCATCAGGATTTGGCCGGAAAAACATATACACATGGAGGATATTCAGCTTTCAACATTTCGGACCCCAAGCCGAGGAATATCCACAAGGCGAGCGTGAGGGACAGACTGCTCCACCACGCCATATACAGGGTTTTGTATCCGTACTTTGACAAAAGATTCATACACGATTCCTATTCCTGCCGGAACTTTAAAGGCACCCACAAGGCGATGGAGAGATTTAAAAGATTTTCATATAAAGTTTCAAACAACAGGACACGCACATGTTTTATATTGAAATGCGATGTGCGCAAGTTTTTCGCATCAATTGATCATTCAATACTCATTGAAATCCTGAACAAGCATATAAAAGATGAGGACACCATGTGGCTTCTCCAAAAGGTCATAGGAAGCTTCTCAAGCACTGCTTCTGGCATTGGACTGCCCCTCGGGAACCTCACCTCCCAGCTTCTGGTAAATGTCTACATGAACGAGTTTGATCAATACATGAAGCACACGCTCAAAGTAAAACACTACATACGCTATGCAGATGATTTCGTAATACTCCACCATGACAAAGGAAACCTCCTAGATAACATACGATATATCGTATGTTATCTAGGAGAGAAGCTTAAACTCACTCTTCATCCGGACAAGGTATTCATTAAAACCTTGGCTTCAGGTGTGGATTTCCTGGGCTGGGTGCATTTTCATGATTATCGCGTATTGAGAACCACTACCAAGCGAAGGATGATGAAAAATCTCGAAAATGGTGATGTTAAGGCGGAAACGGTGCAGTCTTATCTGGGGCTATTGAGACATGGGAATGCGTATAAATTGAAGGAGAAAATCTCCGTTTTTAGGAATAGACCTACCCGTTGACACTATGCTCCTATTCATATAATATTTCGCCAAGCTCTGACGAGCTTTTTTCTGTCAAAAATGACACGTTCATCCTCAAAAGGACCCTATGTATATGAAAAACTCCTCAAGAAGATTGAGGGTAAAAAGCCCGGCTCTGCCGGAGTGATAAAGACCTGGGCAAGAGACAGCCAGATAGCTCCGGAGATGGTGGGGCACACCTTTGGGGTCCATAACGGCCGGGAACACATTGAGGTTTTCGTTACGGAAGATATGGTGGGTCACCGCTTGGGCGAATTCTCTCCCACCCGCAAATTCATAAAGCACGGAGGAAAGATGCAGAAGGAACTGGAAACCAAGAAAAAGGAAGCTGAAATAGCTTCCGCCCAGGCATCCAAGGCAGCTCCGGCTGAAGCAGTAAAAAAATAAACCATGGCACAAGCAACGGCATATCTTAAGGGCTACAGGCAGACTCCTCGAAAGACCAGGATAGTTGCCAAGCTTGTTCAGGGAAAAAGAGTAGAAGAAGCCCTCACTCTTTTGGATTTTGCCGTGAAGCGCCCCGCTTTGCCTTTGAGAAAGCTAATTTCATCCGCTATTTCAAATGCTCGCGCTCTGGGTCTTGCTGAAGACGATCTTTTCATAAAAGAAATGCGCGTGGACAATGGCGGCATGATAAAGCGTTTCCGCCCGGCTTCCCGCGGAGCTGCTCACCCGGTGCGCCGCCGCTCAAGCCATATCACCATCGTGCTTTCAACCGGTGCTCCAAAGAAAAAAACCAAGAAATTAAAGTTAGAGGAAAAAAGCTAATACCATGTCGCATACCGTCCATCCATATTCACATAGGTTAGGCATCATCAGGGATTGGAAGTCCCGCTGGTTCGCGCCGAAAGGAAAATTCCAGGGGATGCTCCGAGGCGATCTTCTGATACGTGATTTCATAGGGAAAAAATTGCGCGGAATGTATGTGGCCGATGTTCAGATAGAGCGCGGCGAGAAAACCATGCGTGTCATTATTGAAACATCGCGCCCGGGTCTTATTATTGGCCGCCAAGGAGACGGAGCTACCAAGTTTAAAGAGGAGATAGTGAAGCTTTTGAAATCTCGCGACCTTTTGGGAAATATTGATGTGAAGCTTGATATCCGCGAGATAAAATCTCCTGAATCAAACGCCATGATAGTGGCGCAGATGGTTGCTGAAGGATTGGAAAAACGTTTGCCTTACCGCCGTGTGCAGAAGCAGATGGTGGAGAAAGTGATGGCCAACCGGGAAGTGAAGGGGGTAAAGATAACCGCAGCAGGACGCCTGGCGGGTTCTTCAATCGCCCGCTCGGAAACAAGGAAGCTTGGTCGTATTCCTTTGCAGACGATGCGTGCGGATATCGACTATGCTCATTACGAAGCCAAGCTTCCGTACGGGCACATCGGCATCAAAGTTTGGATATACAAAGGCGAAGTTTTCGCTGAGAAAAAAGGAGCATAAAAAACATGTTAGTCCCCAAAAAAGTAAAATTCAGAAAATGGCACACTATGCGCCGCAACCCAAAAAGGGTGGGGCCGGCCACTCGCGGAACCGAAGTCTCCTTCGGACAGTTCGGTCTTAAAGCCCAGGCGCCTCACCGTGTGAGATCAAATCAGATAGAGGCGGCCCGCAAAGCTATCTCGCGCGCAGTTGGTAAGACCGGCAAGGTCTGGATCCGTGTTTTCCCAGACATGCCTTACACCCAGAAGCCGGCGGAGGTGAAGATGGGCAAAGGCAAGGGCGATCTCGCGGGCTACCAGGTGCCAGTTCTCGCGGGGCGCATCATTTTTGAAGTGGATGGAGTAACTCCGGAGATCGCGCGCGAAGCTTTGCGCAAAGGGGGTACTAAACTTCCTTTGAAAACCAAGATAGTTGAGAGACACTAAAATATATGGCTGATTTTTCCAAAAAAACCAATGAGGACCTGATAAAAGATCTCCGCGACAAGCGCGAGGCGCTTCGCTCGTTCCGTTTTGCAGTGGAAGGTTCAAAAACCAGGAACGTGCGTGAAGGCCGCACTCATCGCCTGGAAATAGCACGCCTTATGACGGAGATCAACAAGAGAATGAAGAAAGCGGAATAAAAATATATGGAAAAAAATACAAAAAAAAGAATACTCGCAGGCGTAGTGGTCTCCAACAAAATGAAGGATACCGTGGTCGTTTCCGTGAAAAGTTTCCGCAAGCATCCGCGCTACGGAAAATACATTTCAAGCGACAAGAAATACAAAGCCCATGACCCTGGTAACACCAAAGCGGTGGGCGACAAAGTGGAAATTATTGAATCAAGGCCGATTTCCAAAGATAAGCACTTCGTGGTAGTCTCTTAATCCAATGATACAGCCCCGCTCCATAGTGAAAATAGCAGACAATTCAGGCGCCAAGATAGGCCGAATTTTCAAGGTGCTAGGAAGTTCCAAGAAGCGCTATGCAAAGATAGGGGACCTGGTGGTGCTTTCCATCCAGAAAGCTGAGCCGAGAAAGCCGGTGAAAAAGAAGGATGTTGTTTACGGTGTCGTGGCTCGCTCCAAAGTGGCCACTCGCCGTGCAGACGGCTCATACATCCGCTTTGACGAGAATGCCGTTATCCTCGTAGATAAAGCCAAGCACGAGCCCATCGCGGGGCGTGTTTTCGGACCAATTCCACGCGAGCTCGGTGAAATGGGCTTCCAGAAAATAATTTCCCTCGCACCCGAGGTCGTATAAAAACATGAAAATCCGCAAAGGCGACAACGTAATAATAATTTCCGGAAAGGACAAGGGCAAAACAGGCACCGTTGTTAAGTCTTTCCCGCGCGACGGAAAAATTCTGGTGGAGGGGGTGAACATGCGCATCGTTCACAAGCGCGCCGGCAAGAACATCCAGAAAGGCCAGAAGATAGAGAAGGCCATGCCTGTTCAGGTTTCAAACGTCATGATCGTTGACCCGAAGACAAAAAAGCCGACGCGTGTGCGCTTCACTTTTGAAAAAGGCAAGAAAGTTCGCACTGCCGTGAAGAGCGGAGCCAAGATATCCTAAATATTTCCATGATCACCATAAAAGAACATCAGAAAAAGGTATTTGAAAAGCTGAAAGGGGATTTCGGCTATAAGAACGTAATGCAAACACCCAAGATATCCAAAGTGGTGGTTTCAGCGGGCGTGGGCTCTTTTAAAGATAAAAAGAAGATAGAACTGGCGGCAGATCGCCTTGCAAAGATAACTGGTCAGAAAGCTGCGGAGCGTGGTGCAAAGCAGTCCATCGCAACCTTCAAGACAAGGCAGGGAGATATCGTGGGACTTCAGGTAACTCTTCGCGGCACCCGCGCCCATGATTTTCTTGAGAAGCTTATTCATATCGCACTTCCCCGCACAAAAGACTTCCGTGGCGTCTCTACTTCTGCAGTAGATGAAATGGGCAACCTCACTATGGGAATAAAAGAGCACACTATTTTCCCGGAGACCTCGGACGAAGAATTGAAGGATGTTTTCGGCATGGCCATTACGGTAGTGACCACATCCAGGACCAAGGAAGAAGCCCTGGCTTTCCTATCTCTTTTAGGGATTCCGTTCAAGAAATAAAAAGCCGCTCAACCAGGCCGTTTTAGACGGCTCAACCAGCCGGTTGAGCCGTTGACAGGGATACCTCTCCCTGCTAGGATGAGCCGAAGCTTTTTGGAGCTTTTTTTGTTTAGAAACTTAGAAACAATGGCTAAAAAATCAGTTGTAGCAAGGTCGCTTAAAACCCCCAAGTTTTCCACTCGGGCGGTTCGCCGTTGTTTCCGTTGCGGACGCAAGCGCGGCTATATGAGGGATTTCGATCTCTGCCGTATCTGCTTCCGTGAGCTTGCCAATGAGGGAAAGATCCCCGGTATAAAGAAATCATCCTGGTAAATTTTAAATAAAATGAACGACAAGATCGCAGACATGCTAATACGTTTGAAAAATGCAGGAGCCGTAGAGAAGGCGTCTGTTTCTATGCCATATTCGCGCCTCAATCTTGAGATCCTCAATCTTTTGGAAAAGAGCGGTTTCATCTCCGCTGTGGCCGCCCGTGAGAACAAAGAAAGTAAGATTCCTCGCTACATTGACGTATCCCTTTCATATGTCGGCTCCCGCCCTCGCATCCGCGGAGCAGAGCGTGTTTCAAAGCTTTCCCGCCGTGTGTATAAATCTGCCCGCGATATGCGCCCGGTAAAGAACGGCTACGGAATGATGGTCATCTCAACGCCTAAAGGCCTCATGACAGACATGGAAGCCCGTAAAGAAAAGGTCGGCGGCGAAGCTCTTTTCACTATTTGGTAGTTCAAAAATTTCACTATAAATAAATATATGTCACGTCTCGCAAAAAAAGGAATAAAGCTTCCATCTGGCACCACTCTCACGGTTGCGGATAATACTTTGTCTGTGAAAGGCCCCAAAGGAGAACTATCGCGCCCTCTCAATCCTTTGATAGAGATAATCCTAGAAGGTGATTCGGTTTCCTTCAAACCCAAAGTTATGAATTTGGAAACCAAGTCCCTCGTAGGCACTGTGGCTTCCCATACAAGGAACATGGTGAATGGTGTAAATGATAAATTCAAAAAAGTTCTTATTCTTGAAGGCATCGGCTACAAGATGGAAGTTAAAGATGATACGCTTCACCTTGCCCTGGGTTTTTCCCATCCTGTTTTGGTGCCGATCCCGAAAGGAATTGAGGTCGCGATCGAAAAGGGAACCATGACAATAACCGGAAGCGATAAGGAAACCGTGGGCGAATTCGCTGCCCGCGTGCGTGACCTAAAGAAGCCTGAGCCATACAAAGGAAAGGGCTTCCGTTATTCGGACGAGGTCATCAAGCGAAAGCAGGGCAAGAAATCGGTGTAAAAACCAAAAAGAGAAAAACATGAAATCCCTTTCACAGAAAAAACAAACACAGAGAACGAGGCGCCATGCGCGCATCCGCTCCAAAGTGGCTGGTACATCCTTACGTCCTCGTCTTTCCATATACAAATCCAACCGTTTTTTCTGGGCGCAGATAATAGATGATATGGCAGGAGTAACTATCGCTTCCGCTACCACCAAGGGCGTAAAGGGTAAAAATGAGACGGAGCGCGCGGCCATGGCGGGCAATGCCTTGGCCAAAGCGGCTATTGCGAAGGGTATTAAAGCGGTTGTTTTTGACCGCGGCGGCTTCATTTACACTGGCCAGGTAGAGGCATTCGCTAATGGTGCACGTGAGGGCGGGCTTACATTTTAAATATCATGTCTGACGAAACAAAAATAATTGGAGATACAGAAGAAACTACAGTAGCTACTGAAGCAATTGAAGTTGCTGAAGCTCCTGTTGCAGATGTTCCAGTGCCGGCGGCACCTATGGCTCCTGTTGCGGCGGCTGATAAGCAGTTCACTCCTGACATGAGAGATAAAAGGGGAGCACGAGGTGGTGCGCGTGGCGGCCCTCGCCGTGGAAGGAAAGACAGGCGCGACGACCGCCCTAAGAGCGAATTTGATCATCGTCTTATCACTATCCGTCGCGTGTCCCGTACTGTCGCTGGCGGCCGCCGCTTCTCTTTCTCCGCTATCGTTGCGGTAGGAAATAGAAAAGGTATGGTCGGTATCGGACAGGGAAAGGCGGGTGACACCCCTATTGCCATTGAAAAGGCCGTAAGGAATGCGAAGAAGCATCTGATGACAGTGGAGCTCACCAAAGCTATGCGCATTCCCCACGAAACTTCGGCTAAATATTCAAGCGCACGCGTGAAGATAATGCCAGCTCCGGGCCGAGGTATTCTTGCGGGCTCCGCGACCCGTATCGTGCTTGAGCTTGCCGGCATCAAAGAAGTGAATGCAAAGATCCTTTCCGGTTCAAAGAATGCTTTGAATATCTCAAAGGCCACACTTAAAGCGTTGTCCCTTCTTTCCGGTGCTCAAAGAGTTTCCAAAAAATAGTTTTCAAATACTCCCATGCGATTAAATACTATAAAAAGAAAAACCAAGCGCCTGAAGTCCCGCACCGTAGGACGCGGAGGTAAGCGCGGTAAAACGGCAGGTCGTGGCACTAAAGGCCAGAATGCCCGCTCAGGCCGCAAAAAGCGTCCGGAGGAACGAGATATCATCAAGAAGCTCCCTAAGCTCCGCGGCTATTTTAACAACACCATTCAGAAGCGTGTGGTTTCCCTTCCGCTTTCAACTCTTGAGAAAATGCCGAAAGGAGAAGTTACCACTCGCACTCTTGAAATGAAAGGTCTTATCAAAAAAACAGGTAACATGTACCCGCGTGTGAAAATCCTTGGCACCGGCACTCTTTCCTCCGCCCTCGTGCTCAAAGGCATCCAGGTCTCTGCCTCAGCGAAAGAGGCCATTGAAAAGGCCGGCGGTTCTGTGAGAGCATAAGCATATGTTGAACGAATTTGTCCAAAAGCTGAAACTCCTTTTTGAAGACAGCGTGATGCGCAAGCGCATCTTTTTCGTTCTCGCTATCTTGTTCATTTTCCGGGTGCTTTCGGTCATTCCTATTCCGGGTGTTGATCCTTCGCGCCTGGCGGAATTCTTTGCTCAGAACCAGTTCCTGGGTCTTTTGAACATTTTCACAGGCGGTGGTCTTTCCAATCTTTCAATAATCATGTTGGGCGTCGGCCCTTACATTACCGGCTCCATCATCATGCAGCTCATGACCATCATCTTCCCGAAACTCAAGGCCATGATGCAGGAAGAAGGGGATGCAGGGCGCAAGCGCTTTGCACAGTATTCACGTTTACTCACGGTGCCTTTGGCAGTCCTTCAGGGAGTTGCCTTTCTTACCCTCCTCACCCGCCAAGGTGCGCTTGAGCCGCTTGGGGCTGGAGCAATGTTCCTGAACGTGGCTATCATCACAGCTGGTTCAATTCTTCTTATGTGGCTGGGAGAGCTTATTTCCGAATACGGCGTGGGTTCCGGTGTTTCCCTCATCATCTTTGCTGGAATCGTGGCTGCTCTGCCTCAGAGCTTGGGCCAGCTTCTTATCTCCTTCACTCCAGCACAGATCCCTGTGTACGCGGCTTTCCTGGTGGCATCCGTGGCAGTTATTCTCGGAGTGGTGGTAGTAACAGAAGCCGAGCGGCCCATTCCAGTAACTTATGCAAAAAGAGTGAGAGGCAACCGTGTCTATGGCGGCTTGTCCACCTATCTTCCTATTCGCATCAACCAGGCGGGAGTTATTCCAATTATCTTTGCTCTTTCCATACTCCTTTTCCCTCAAATGATCCTCAACTTCTTGTCCACCGCAGGAAATGAAGTGATAAGGCAGATAGCTGCGACAGGTACCATTATCCTTGCTAATCAGTGGTTCTACGGCGTCTCTTATTTCATTCTCATCTTTTTGTTCACATATTTTTACACTGCCGTTACATTTGATCCAGATCAGATGGCTAATAATTTGCAGAAAAACGGGGCATTCATTCCCGGAGTTCGCCCGGGCCAGTCCACATCCGAATATGTTGCAAAGATCTTGACCCGCCTCACTCTCATTGGTGCTCTCTTCCTCGGCGTTATCGCTGTCCTTCCTCTCGTTATGCGAGCTTTGACCGGCTTCCAAGCGCTTGCTATCGGTGGTACAGCACTCCTTATTGTGGTTTCAGTTATTCTTGATGTTGTGAAAAAATTGGGCGCGCAGATTACCGCTCGAGAATACTAAAGATGACCGCTCAAAGTGCAGTATTTTTCAAACAGCTGCCGCTCCGGTGGTTACGAAATCATAGTCGTCTCGTAACGGAAAATGGGCAACTCGCAACACCCTAACATACGATATATCGTATGTTAGGGTGTTGCTCAAACACTCCCGTTTTCCTACTCAACTCCTTGATTTCTAAAACCACCTCTCGCGTGTGTGAAAAATACTGCACTTTTCGCTCTAAGTTCCAACTCTTAAGGAGCGAGGGGTGATGACGAAAAGAGGCTGTGCAGCGCGACGGCGCGAGGGTGAGCAAAAAATCAGCAGATTTTTATGCGTACTCTTTTCGTCATCACCCCGAGCGACATTTTAGGGTGTACAATATTCCTATGCAGCCGGAAGTATTCATGTTTATCGGGCGTTCTGGGTGCGGAAAGGGTACTCAAAAGTCACTTCTCACAAAGCATTTGGAGGGTTGCGGCATTCCTTATCTTTCCGTTTATCTGGGCGATTTTTTTCGTGAGTTCATGAAAAAGGAAAATTTCGTCGCGACCTTGGCAAAAAATGTCATGGACACGGGCGGTCTTCAGCCGTCATTCCTTGCAGTAGGGGCGTGGGGTCACATAATCATGAATGAATACAAGAAAGGACAGAGTCTTATTTTCGATGGCACTCCGCGCACGTTATCCGAAGCATATGTTTTGGACGGGCTATTTCCATTCCTGGGTTTCATTAACCCAACGGTCATTTATATGAATGTATCAAAGGGATGGGCCCACGACCGCCTGGTAGGCCGCGGGCGGGCAGATGACAACACTAAAGAAATATCTTTGAGGATGTCCTGGTTTGATACGGAAGTGATGCCGGCAGTTGATTACCTTCGTGAGAAAAAGCCATTCAATTTTATTGAGATAAATGGCGAGCAGTCCATAGAAAAAGTCTCGCAAGATATCATGGCCAAGCTTCCGAAGGTGGCCGCTCTCCCTAAAGATCCTACAGCTTGCGTTAGTTCATACAGTTATGTATCTTCTGCTCTCGCGCCTAAAGAAGAGGCGATAAATCTAGATGACAATCCGACCCAAGACGTTCTCTGAGATCCAGATCCTTCGTGAAGGAGGTAAAAGACACGCCCTCATTCTTGAAGAGCTCAAGGAAATGATAAAGCCCGGAATTTCCGCGAATGAGCTTAATGAATATGCCATGAAGCGCATCAAGGCATATGGCGATGTGCCCGCCTTTTTGAACTACAAACCGGAAGGCGCAAAGAGAGCATATCCGGCCACTCTCTGCGTTTCGGTCAATGAAGAGATAGTCCACGGCGTGCCGAACGAGAAAATGAAGATACTTAAAGAAGGGGATGTTGTTTCCATAGATCTCGGTATCCGCCATGAAGGTCTTATCACCGATTCCGCTATCACTGTTGCAGTGGGAAAAATATCCCATGACGATGAGATGCTTATTTCCGCGACACAGCGCGCGCTTTACGCAGGAATTGATGCGGCCCTTTTAGGCAACCACACTGGGGACATAGGCGCGACTATAGAAAGAGTGGCCGATCGTGCCCGCTTTAATATTTGCGAGGGCTTGGCGGGGCATGGTGTGGGATATTCCGTGCATGAAGATCCTTATGTACCAAACATGGGAGTTAAGGGAGAAGGTACACGGCTTGTAGAAGGACTTGTTATAGCAATTGAGCCCATGTTCACTCCCGGGTCGCCCCACATTTCTCTTTCACGTGACGGCTTCACATATAAAACGGCGGATGGTTCCAAATCCGCTCATTTCGAGCATACGGTCGCTATTACAAAAGATGGCCCGATTATTCTCACTGCTCATTAAAGCTTGAAGCTAAAAGATAAAAGCTGTAAGCTTACGCCTTATGCATCCTAAAAAAGAAAGAACATTCGTGGCCGTGAAGCACGACGGCATCCAGCGCTCCCTTTTAGGGGAGATAGTGAAGCGCGTAGAACAAACGGGCCTCAAGATAATTGCCATGAAAATGTTCGTACCAGATAAAGCAAGAACGGTTGAACATTATGGAAAAGACGACGTATGGTGTGAAAAGGTAGGGTCGCGTACAGTGGAAAATCTCAAAAAAGACGGGAAGGAGCCCGTAAAGTCCGCCATTGAATACGGCCGCGACGTATTGGAGGCGCTTTATAAATATTTCATGATAGGTCCTATCGTTGGCTTTGTAGTTGAAGGCAATCAGTCCGTGGCTATCGTAAAAAAACTTGTTGGGGGCACGGAACCTACTACATCTGATGTTGGTACCATTCGCGGAGACTTCACTTTGGATTCATATGACATTTCAAACACAGACGGCCGGGCTGTGAGAAACCTCGTCCATTGTTCCGACCAACCTTCTGAAGCTCTAAGAGAGATAGATATATGGTTTTCTCCTGCGGAACTGATCAATTACACTCTTGTTCAGGAAAAGATACTCTACGACGTCAACATAGACGGGATTTTGGAGTAATAAGTGCTGGAATAAAAAGCTATTTCAAAAAATCCTGATATAAAGAGCTATTTTAGTGCTCCAGCTTGCCTTCATATCGCATTTTGTTTCGTATTCCGCTATCCCTGTTGGTATTCGGACTTTCGCGCGTCTATAATTCTTGCAGGGTCGTTCTGGCGAAATTTCCGGATACCAAATTCTCAGGGATTCCTATATTGCCCGAGCACGTTGACTCCGTTTTACGGACTTCACATAGCTCCCCGGCTGCGGAAACCCACATTGCTTCATGCAAAGGGAATTTCTGCCGCGGCCCTACGAAAGAATTCAGCCATATGGCTGAATTCTTTCGTTCTGTTTGAATGGTGTGCGATAATAGAATAAACTCATGCATCCAGCCCGGCGGCCATTTGCTCTTGCCCTTTCATTTTTCTCTATTTTTGCGGCGTCGGTCTTTCATCGCTCCGCTCTTCATGGTTTTTGGTACTGGAGATACCAATGGTCTGATTTTTTAATGCACGCGCTCATAGGCATTGGCGTTGCCGCCCTTGCACTCGTATATTTGAAACGCTCCTACGCTCTTCTAGTGGTACTTCTTCTTGCTTTGTTCTGGGAGATATTTGAATTTCAGACAGGCACTACATTTGTTTCAGATAATTTCCTGAGCGACACTTTGTATGATGTTTTCACGGCGATCGCAGCAGCTGGCGCCACTATTTATTTTCTGTCTCCTAAACAATCATGACGAAACCTGAAGAAAATTCCGGCATCGTACTTTCTCCATGGGGCGGCGCCGGCACCGTTACAGGTGCTAATTTTGAGATCCGTATACCGCCTGCGGATGGAATAGGTGCACCCGTAAAAATTCTTATTGATTGTGGTCTTCATCAGGGAACACCTGAGAATGAAAGGGAGAACAGAAAGCAATTTGCATATGATGCAAAAGAAATTCGTGCTCTTCTTATTACTCACGCGCATTTGGATCATATCGGCCGCATAGGCCAGCTTGTGAAAGAAGGTTTTACCGGCACTATTTATTCAACCCGTGAGACCAAAGCTATTGCCGAAGTATCGCTTCAGGATGCGGCGCATATTGAGGCCGAAAAAAGCCGCATAGCGAATGTCCCGCCCGCTTTCAATGAAGCTCATCTTGTGCGCGCTTTCTCCCTGTGGCAAACGGTTTCTTATCATGAAAGTACGGAGATAGCTCCCGGCGTTTCCGTAGTTCCGTACGACGCTGGCCACATCTTGGGTTCAGCTATGTACTGGATAAACATGAAAACACCTACAGGGGAGTGTTCTCTTTTAGCAACAGGAGACCTGGGTAATTCCCCGTCACTCCTTCTGCGGGATACCGAAATCCCGCCGGGTCCAGATTTTCTGCTTATGGAGAGCGTATATGGTGACCGGAACCATGAAGGTATAGAGGAAAGAGAAGCCAATTTCAGACATACTATTGAAAAAGCCGTGGAGAATGGCGGCACTATTCTTATTCCGTGTTTTTCAATTGAGCGTACCCAGATAGTTCTTTCGCTTTTGAACGGAATGTGGGATGCCAGCCTTCTGCCGCGCGTGCCTGTGTTTTTAGATTCTCCTCTCGCTATCCGGGTGACGCATATATATGAAAAAATGACCGAGCTTTTTAATGAAGGGGCGCTTCAAAGCATGAATGAAAAGGACGGCCTTTTCCGTTTCGCAACTCTCAAAGAAACAGCGCGTGTCTCCGATTCACACACAATAGAAAAAGTGCTCGGGCCGAAAATAATTCTTGCGGGCTCCGGAATGTCTTCGGGAGGCCGCATCCTTTCCCACGAAGCACGTTATCTTCCGGACCCGGACACCACAGTGCTTCTTATGGGCTATCAGGCAGCGGGCACGGTGGGAAGAATGCTTGAAGAGGGGGCAAAGGAAGTGATGATAGGAACAGGGAAAATAAAAGTGCGCGCCAGGATAATTTCTATTCACGGTTTTTCAGGCCACAAAGATTCTGACCATCTTGTGGAATTTGTATCAAAATTAACTCCTCATCCCAAAAAAGTTTTTATAGGTATGGGAGAACTAAAATCTGCAAGCTTCCTCGCCCAGCGCATAAAAGATACTTTAGACATTCCTCCCCAGGTTCTAGAAAAAGGAAAAGAATATCATTTATAAAATACCGCTCACTCAACAGCATTTTTCAAACAGCTGCCGCTTCGGTGTTTACGAAATCATAGTCGTCTCATAACGCAAAATGGGCAACTCGTCGGCACAATCCGCCTCCTCAAACACTCCCATTTTCCTACTCAACTCCTTGATTTCTAAAACCACCTCCCGCGTGTGTGAAAAATGCTGTTGGGTTCGCTCTAAGTTTTATTTCTTAAGGAGCGAGTCATGCCCTCCGCTACCAAATCCACGTAGGACTGTCCTACGTGGATTTTGATTTTGGAGCGAGGGGTATTCTCTGAAAATGTTTTTTGAGTAAAGCACTCAGACACGAAAAGAGACTAAGACCCGGGGCACGCCCCGGAGTGGTCTCTTTTTGTGTCTGAGTGCGTGCCTCCATTTTCAGAGAATACCCCGAGCGACGTTTTATTTAACTTTTTCTACAATCGAATTAAAAGTTTCAGGAGATTCAGCGGCAATTTGTGAAAGTACCTTTCTGTCTAAAGTTACCCCACCTTTCTTGAGTTTATTTATGAACACGCTATATGAAATATTGTGAGGACGAAGGGCTGCGGAAAGGCGAATGATCCATAGTTGTCTGAAATCATTCTTTTTGTCGCGTCGGTGAGCAAAAGCATAAGAGCCAGCATGAAGGAGGGCTTCGTAGGCAGCTCTTTCTTTTTTGGAGCGGCCAAAACGATATCCTTTGGCCTGTTTGAGGATCTTTCGACGGGTCTTTAATGCATTTACTCCTTTTTTAACTCTTGTCATGGGGGTTTATTTCTTGATGTTCCTCAAAAATCGGCTAGCGGCTTTGTTTGAAATAGTGAAAGAAGCGGTCCTCTTTTTATTGAGCTGGCCCCGGCGTGACTCCTTGGCATTGAAGTGATCCTGGCCCGGGCGGCGTGCCACAAGCTTGCCCCTGCGGGTAGCTTTTATGCGCTTGCTGTAAGACTTATTGGTCTTTATGGACATAGCCAGCCATTATACGAATTTAGGGCCGATTGTCTATCCGGCTTTCTTGACCGCCTTTTCCACCACCACAGTCATGCCCTTAGGGCTTTTCTTTGGTGTATCTGTCACATTGAAGCTTTCAGTTACTAGGAGAAGGAAGCGCTCTATCCTTTCCCTCAAAAATTTCTCATCCAAATATTTAGCGCGGCCGGGCAGGAAAAGATCTATCTTCACGCGGTGCCCCTCCTTTATCCATTCGGAAACTTTCTTGGCCTTCAAACTAAGGTCATTTTCTCCAGTGCCGAGGCGTATCTGGACAGTCTTCATTTCCGTGATATGGGATTTACCTTTGGCATTCTTGTGCTTCTTTGCCTCCATATACTGGTATTTTCCGTAATCCATCACCTTTGCAATGGGTGGCTCTGCGTTGGGAGATATCTCTATGAGGTCGGAGCCGAATTCTGCCGCTTTTGCCAAAGCATCCATACGCGAAAGTACTCCGAAGTTTTCCCCCTGGAGGCCAATGACGCGGAGTTTGGGCGCCTGTATCTGATGATTAATGCGGAGTCTTTCGCTCAAGGTCGTATTTGTTTATGCATTATATAACATGAGGCTCTCCTCTTTACAATAGCCGACGGAAAGGAGCGATAAGTATTTCTCCTACTTTTTCCCTAAGAGACCTTTTCTTCCATTCATGAAGTGCGATGTGTGAGGCCTTTGAGCGGTCTTCTTCAAAATAGGCCGCCACCTGATCCACGAAAAGCGGCTGGTGGGAAACTACATTGGCCTCGTAATTAAAATTGAAGGAAAGTGAATCAAAATTGAAACTGCCGACCGTCGCGAAAGCATCATCCACCACGAGCGACTTGGCGTGTATCATATTGCCCTCATATGCATATATATGCGCTCCGCTTTTTAAAAGTTTGCCCCATGCCGAACGGCTGGCTCTGTCCACCCATGGGTGATTGGATTTTTTAGGTACCAGTATTTCCACCCTTGCTCCACGGAGAGCGGCCAAACGAAGCTGGCGCATCATTTTTCTGTCTGGAATAAAATATGGAGTGGTCAGAAGTACGCGCTCTTTGGCGGCTGCTAGTTCGTAAATGATGGTGTTGTAAAGGAATCTTTTGTGAAGGGACGGCGAGTTCGTCACAAACTGGAAGCCCCGTGAAAAGAATTTGCGTTTGTGCAAGCGGCGGAAGAAGCGCTTTTCATGCGCGAGCGCCCACATTTCAAAAAATGCATGGCGCATTTCCTCTACCACTGGCCCCGCCACCTTGAGATGCGTGTCCCTCCATTCGCGCATATCAGCACGGAAGCCAACGCCTCCCACGAAGCCATGTAAACCGTCAACCACCATAAGCTTCCTGTGATCGCGGAAAAACCACGAGAAGAACGTGTCCACTCTAAAGAATTTTATCGGGTTCCAAAAAACAAGCTGTACGCCCGCATCACGCATCTTTGATATGAGCGTTTCGTCAAAATAAAATCCGTAAAGCGCCGAGCCCACCATATCCAGTATCACTTGCACACCCACGCCGCTCCTGGCCTTTTCCGTGAGGATCTCTATGAATTCCTTGCCTGCCTCGTCATTGCTCAATATGTATTGCTCGCACAGGATTTCTTTCTGCGCGTCTCTGCACGCGTCTTTCATCGCAGTCCATGCATCGTCCGATTTAAGAAAAAATTGCCAGTCAGTGTGCATGGTGGTGATGTGCGCCTTCTTTTGAACTCCCTGAAAGATATTTCACTGCAAGATAAGTAGTGATAGGCACCGTGAGGATGAGACCCATGCCGCCGACCAGTGTGCGGATTATTTCAGTTGCCACATTTTCTCCGGAAAGTATCAGGCGAAGTGGTGCATCTCCCGTGGCAAACAAAAGAAGAAGGGGAAGGGCCGTACCTGCGTAGGCAAATGAAAGCGTGTTCACTAGTGCACCCGCGTGTTCTCGCCCCACTCTCATTGCACGGAAGAAAACCTCTTTGCGGGGAAGCGTCGGATGAAGGGCTTTTATTTCGTTCACCACTGCCGCCTGGGTAACAGCTACGTCGTCAAGCACTCCAAGTACGCCGATTATAATTCCGCTTAAAAGAATACCCCGCGCATCTATAGTTCCAAATGTTGCCATGTTAAGGAACACACTCGTATCCGAACCGAATCCCATAAGGGTTGTTGCTACCACGGCAATGTGAGCAAGGATGATCGTAAAGAAAACAGAAAAAATAGTGCCGAGGTATGCGACAACCGAAAGGCGCTTGAGGCCGTGTGTCATGAAGATGGCAGCGGCCAGGATGCCGGCGCCGATGAAGAAAGTTATGACTTCCACCTGCACGCCTTTAAGGAGCGCTGGCACCAATATGAAAATTATTGCAAGAATGCTGCCAATCAGGGCAATGAGCGCTCTTAAGCCCTGCTTTCCTCCGAAATAAATAACTGCGGCACAGAAAAGGGCCGTGAATAATAAAAGGGGAAATGTTCTGTCGGCATCCCGGATGGAAATTATCTCGCGCCCGTCAATAGTTTTAAGATAATTCACATACACAGGGCTGCCTTTTTTGAAAACCGCGTAATCGTTGACCACATCAACTATCTCGCCTTTTCGCGGGCCTTCTTTAAGGAGGATTTTCAATTCCTGAACAGTAGTGATGAGCTCGGTGCCGGGGAGGGGGTCTGTCGTTTCTGATACCACCTCAACCACTGTGCCTCGGTAAACGCTCACCAGGTCCTGGTGAAGCTCCTGGGCCTCTGCAAGGGGTGCAGGGCCAATAAGAGCGCAGAAGAATAGGGCGGCCAATATTGCTGCGGGGGTTCGTCTCATTTGTTTTTCGCCCGTTTTCACGTAAGAGCTATTGTATCAAATGCCGGCACATCTCTTATTGTTATAAATCTTGTGATGGCGTACATTGGAAGTAATGGAACAGTTGGGGGCGCTTATCATTAAATTCATCTTTGCGACGGCAGCGCCCCTTGCGCATCTTGGAGCATGGGGATACGGAGCTTTATTCCTGATCGCTCTTGTTGAATCCCTTATTATTTTTGGCTCCTTCATTCCGGGGTCTGTGGGAATTATTTTTGCGGGGTTTTTGGCCGCCCACGGCTACTACAATTTCGGCCTTCTTGTTTTGGCAGCGGCCGCGGGCGGCATCATAGGAGACAGTGTGAGTTATTTTGTCGGCACCAAGAGCGCACGTTTCTTTAAGCCGGGCAGCAGGTGGCTCAATGAGAAAAATCTTGAACGTGGCAAAAAATTCTTCTCAACTTACGGAGACAAAAGTATTCTTCTTGGTCGCTTCACTGGCCCTCTTCGCCCCATCATCCCTTTCATTGCGGGGATTTCCCACATGGATAAGCGACGTTTCCAGGCTTGGAATGTTGGAAGTGCTTTTGTATGGGTTACATTCCATCTCACTCTCGGATATTTCTTCGGCACATCTCTTGAAGCTATTGAAAAGTGGTCTCCTTTTGCAGGGGTAGCGCTTCTTATTCTGGTGGGGGCGATCATACTCCTTATGGTTGCAGTACAGCATCGACAAAAGCTTACAGGGTTTCTGAATGCAAAAAGCGCTGCCTTGGTAAATGTATTTATCTCCAATACTTATATATCCCGCTTGTTTTCAAGCCACCCCCGCACAATATCTTTCGTATCTGGCCGTTTTAAAAGGCATACATTCAGCGGATTACCTCTCACATTTTTCATTCTGTTATTCCTGTCTCTGGTCTTTATTTTGGCAGGTGTTACCGAAAAAGTGCTGAAGCTGGGGGCCGTCACCGGCGTTGACGAGCGCCTACTCAATTTCTCTGCCGGTTTCCACCATCCTGCAGTGACTTCATTTTTTATATTCATTACGAATCTCGGCGGGGAAGTGTGGGTGCCGTCGGTTGCCGCCGTTGCCATCGTTTATCTTTTCATGCGGAAACACCTTTCTCTTGTCATTCCTTTTGCCGGGGTTCTGGCTTTCGCTGAAGCTTTCAATCTTTTGGGCAAGCAGCTGGTAGGGCGTTCACGTCCGCTTCAGATGCTTGTAGAAGAAACATCTTTTTCTTTCCCGAGCGGCCACGCCACTCTTTCCATGGCCTTGTATGGGTTTCTCATTTACATAATCATCCGCACCGTTAAGAATGTGCAGGTGAAGATCTGGAGCACTATTATTTTTGCTGTTCTCATATTTCTAATCGGCATAAGCCGTGTTTATCTGGGCGTCCACTATGCAAGCGATGTCTTTGCCGGCTTCGTCCTTGGTGCCCTGTGCGCTATAACCGGCATGGCCTTTTGCGAATACCGTTTGGCTAAAAAATCAGCAAAATAAATTTCGGTAGTGTCAAGATAACACCCCGTGGTAGGATGTGGCCCTTGATGTTTTCAAGGTTCTCTATCATCACATTGGTGTCTATAAGTATGAGCGTGGCGCTTTTATCGGCGTTTGCACGAGTCGTCCCTGAAGAACCTATCCCTTCTTTACCGGAACCAGAAGTTATTCCGGAAATCGTTACAAAACTTGCTCCAGTAGCCAAACCAGTTGAACAGAAAGACAGCGGCGTGGGAATTGCGAGTTCGCCCGTTCCTAAGGTTGTTTCTCAATCCGTTATCCAACCTACGGTTATCTCTCAACCCGTTATCCAGCCGAAAATTTCAGAGCCCGCTCCTACACCAGAATCTGATTCCTCGACAAGCTCGGAACCTTCGGCTACGCCTCCGGCCGGACCAGAGCCGGAGCCAGTAATTCCCCCAAAACCTCCTGAACCTTCTAGCGCCTGGCCAAACGAGCCGGCTGGCTACTCTTTGCTCTCGCTTCAGACATTTAGTGCAAATATTCCTGCTGGCGAGAATCTTCCGATTTCTGATGGCTGGCGGATACTTTGGAATAGCAAAGGCAATGGCACGAGTGCTTCCGACCCCTCAGCTCCCGCCTCTGATTCTAAAGTTTTTTCTGTTCTTTATCCGCAAGGATTTGGGGGAGGTTCCGCTCCGGCCACAGCTTTTTATCCTGTAGACGGCAAGAAAAATCTTTTCATGGGCACATGGTGGAAGGCAAATGCCGGCTGGCAGGGACACGAAAGCAATGTGAACAAACTGGAATTCATCTTTCTTTCCGAGAACAGCGATATTTATCTCACTACCTACGGCTCTCCAGGCGGCCCTTATGAGCTTCGTGTATGTCTGCAATTCAAAACAGCCGGAGGGGATGAGCGCTGTTGGCTTAAGCCGAACATGTCTTTAGGTGTCATAAGTTTTGGCGACTGGCACCGCATTGAATGGCTGATAGAGATATCCGAAGACAATACTAAAGGCGTTATAAAGTGGTGGCTTGATGGCGTGCTTGTGGGAAGTTATTCAGATGTTAAATTCCCACCGGGTGCGACTATTGCAGAATATAAATTGAGCCCCACATGGGGCGGTGTTAACGATTCTAAAAAACAGAACGACTACTTCTGGTTCGACGAGGTTTATTTGAGCACTAAATAAGTTTTCTAGACAGAAAGTACGTGAGAAAGTGAAGCCCTGCTTATTCAGCAGGGCGGTTATGACTCTTCAGTTCTTCGAGCGTATAGACACGTAATACCCAGAGCACTCCTTGGATAAATCCGAGCCAGCGGAAAACTTTCTCCATGCGGTCGGTGGCTACGAAATCCTCAATCTGGCTTATCATGCCATGACAATGGGCCAGAGCAAGATTACGCAATCCTTGAAGTGGCAGAAACTCTGCGTGAGGATAGTCTATCTTGCCTACCTCGAGGTCTATAAACTTCAAGCGGTATAGCACAAGTACTTCAAGAACTTTGCGGGCGTTCATAATGAATACCTCCAAGGCAGATGATTGAAACGCTTTTTATCTCTATGCATCCTACCCAGCGGAGTAGGAAATGCAATGCAAAAACCCCACTGCATGCAGTGGGGTTTTTAGTGAATGACTAAGCGAATATTTCTTTGAGAACCCAGACTGCCAAGACTATCCAGATGATAGTGGCGAGCCAGTTTGTTTTTATAATGCTTCCGTTTTCCATCTTTCTTCTTGCCATATCGTAAAGCTCCTGTCTGTAAGGTGCGAGAGCAACCCAGTAGAAGAGGGCTGTAAACGCAAAGACCGCGAATACCTGCACGATAGTGAGTTCAACTAGAAGGTAGCGCAAAACTATTACACCCAAAACTAAAGATACCGCAGTA
Source organism: uncultured Candidatus Saccharibacteria bacterium (assembly GCA_964582295.1). Classification (GTDB taxonomy): domain Bacteria; phylum Patescibacteriota; class Minisyncoccia; order Phycocordibacterales; family Zambryskibacteraceae; genus 12-FULL-44-12b. The sequence continues at coordinate 42,089 of CAZOQP010000001.1, read as the reverse complement.
AAGATTCCCGGCTTCGCCCATAATTTTCCGACGGTGTTGAACCAAGCACTGGGGCGCACAAGAAGAAAAATTATCTTGAGTGCGGACACTATCACTAGCACCAGAGCAATTGTTTCTATAGCTGTCATGTTTTATTTTGTTAACTTGTTTACTGATTATACTTCAAAAATTTGATGTTAGTATCTAAATATGAAAAAAGCTTTTATCATTCACGGATGGGCAGGAAATCCAGATGAAGGATGGTTCCCTTGGGCAAAAAAAGAATTGGAACAAAGAGGTTTTGAAGTTTATATTCCGACTATGCCAGACGCATATGGAAGAGAACAACCTACAATTGAAGGAAGACTGAATGTCATTCAGGATGTGGTTGGCCAGCCCGACGAGGATACTTATTTCATTGGTCATAGCATTGGATGCCAGAGCATTGATAGATATTTAGAAACTTTATCGCCGGAAACGAGGATAGGAGGAATAGTGTATGTAGCTGGGTGGCTTACCTTGAAAGGCCTTGATGATTATGAAGAGAAAGATAGGCAGGCGGCATTACCATGGCTCGAAACTCCAATCGATTTTCAAAAGGTCAGAACTATTTGCCATAAGTCTGTGGCTATTTTTACCAAGGATGATCCTTTTGTTGATGTGAAGAATGCTGAGTTTTATCAAGAAAAGCTGGGTTCGAAAGTCATCATCCTCGAATCAGGAGCACATTTGAATGATGAATCCAATACAAAAGAACTGCCTCAAGTTATTGAAGCTATTGAGGGTCTGAGCAGTTAATGGTGGAGGTGGGGATATTGAAATCCCGTGCAAGATGTTTTTCCGAATGAATCTACGAAAGATAGTCAATTTGAATTGTCGGTAATGAGCCACAAACTGACAAAGCGCTCATTACCCAAGCCCTGTTTTTCTTCTCCTCATGGGCCACGAAGAGAAGAGGTGCCTCATAAAGCCAGCTTACTCCACCAGAGGCGTCGTGAAGTAATCTGTCGCACGGTCGCGCAATTAAGCGCGAGCGAATGCGAACTGGAAGTCATTCTCCGTAAAATACGGAGAGACTTGTGCTACCGCGTTTTTTGCAGTTAGGTTTTTGGAAGTTAAAGAGGTTCCACTCTCTCCCGCATCTTTCGGAGAAGGCATCTTGTCGATACCTTTCACCCCCGTATGAAAACCGTTCTTATTTCAATGTTCTGCGCATCTCGCGTTCGGCCTCGCGCTTCTTTATTGTCTGACGCTTGTCGCCCTTTTTCTTTCCACGGGCGACACCTAGCCGGAGCTTGATAACGCTTCCTTTATTATACACCAAGAGGGGTATCAATGTCAAGCCCTGGGCGGCCTCAAAACCGGCCAGCCGGGTGGCTTCTTTTTTGGAGACGAGTAGGACACGGGAGCGCAGTGGCTCGTATTCAGGAGGGGTGTTTTTGGGCTGATAGGGCTCTATACGGGCATTTACCAGAAAGAGCTCTCCGCCGCGCACGGCCGCATAGGAACCCGCCAGGGATATTTTGCCCGCCCTCACCGCCTTTGCCTCAAATCCCAGGAGCTTTAAGCCGGCTTCTATTTCCTCCAGAATTTCGTAATTGAAATACGCCTTGCGGTTTTCCGCGTAAGGTTTTGCATGGCTGTTTGAGTTCGTGCTTTTTTTCGTCATATGGGTATAGTATCAATACCTATGCCTCCGAACAAAAAAGAAAAACAGAAAGGTGCGCCAGCCGACAACGAGAAGATTAATGACAGGGACGGTGAAAACAGTCCGTCCAAGATGCCTCCAGGCTCCAGAAAAAAAATACGCCTGATGGTGCGAAAGGATTTTCCGAAAAATATAAAAAAGAATTTCAAAATTCCAAAGGGGGGCTTCTGGGCGAACGTACTTTCCATCGTCGTCATCTTCCTTTTGCTCATGGCCATCTCCGGAGTTTTTTCATCTTCGGCCACTCTCCAAAAAATTTCGCTCTCCGAGCTTGCGCGCGAGATAGAAACCGGAAATGTCATTTCTGTTTCAGTTAAAGGCAATGAAGTAACGGCGCAATTCGCAGATGGCACATCAAAAGTGACCACCAAGGAGCCGAGCGCAGCGCTTCTTGAAACCCTTGCGGATTACGGCGTCTCAAAAGAAAAACTTTTGGCGGTTGAACTCGAAATAAAAGGGGAGTCTGGCTTTTGGTTTTGGTTCGCGAATATTTTGCCTATTGCATTGCCTATCATTTTCATAGTTTTCTTTTTTTGGTACTTGTCTCGACAGGCAAAAGCGGGTGGTATGCAGGCATTCACTTTCGGTCAGTCAAAGCCCAAAATAATCGCGCCCAACGACACCAAGCAACGTGTGCTTTTCAAGGACGTGGCGGGAGCTAAGGAAGCCAAGCAGGAGCTTTCGGAGATCGTGGATTTCCTGCGCCATCCTAAAAAATTCCTGGATATCGGCGCGCAAATTCCCAAAGGTGTGATATTGATGGGTGCGCCCGGCACAGGTAAAACTCTTTTGGCCCGCGCCGTGGCTGGGGAAGCCAATGTGGCCTTCTTTTCCATATCCGGTTCTGAATTTGTGGAGATGTTCGTGGGTGTTGGTGCTTCTCGCGTGCGTGACCTTTTCCAGATGGCCAAGCGCGCGGCGCCGGCTATTGTTTTCGTAGATGAAATAGATGCGGTGGGGCGCGCAAGGGGGCAGGGGCTCGGAGGTGGCAACGACGAGCGCGAGCAGACCCTGAATCAGATCCTGGTTGAAATGGACGGCTTTGAGCCGAATGAGAAAGTGATAGTCATGGCGGCTACCAATAGGCCCGATGTTCTTGACCCTGCACTTCTCCGCCCAGGCCGCTTCGACAGGCGCGTCATCATTGATCTGCCGGACAGGCATGACCGCGAAGACATTTTAAAAATACATTCCCGCACCAAGCCTTTCGCGGAAGATGTGAATTTGGGAGTGGTGGCAGAGCGCACCCCCGGATTTTCAGGCGCTGATCTTTACTCTCTTATGAACGAAGCCGCTATTCTTGCGGCGCGTGAAGACCGCTCCAAAGTTTCCCAGTACGATCTCATTCGCTCAATTGAAAAAGTGATGCTTGGGCCAGAACGCAAGAGCCATCTTCTTTCCAAAAAAGAAAAAGAGATAACCGCTTATCACGAAGCGGGGCACGCTATTGTTTCATCTGTTCTCTTGTATGCCGATCCAGTACATAAGATATCCATAATCGCGCGCGGCCATGCAGGCGGCTACACACTGAAGCTTCCGCTTGAAGACAGGAGGCTTCAGTCTCGCCGGGAATTTTTGGATGACATCGCGACGGGCCTTGGCGGATACGTGGCGGAGAAAATGATATTCGGCGATATTACCACCGGCCCATCGAACGATCTTCAGGTGTCGTCGGCTATCGCACGCGACATGGTCACTAAATACGGAATGTCTGAAAAAGTCGGTGCGCAGGCGCTTGAGCCGAGCAAAATGCTTTTGGGCCGCGGTGTGGAAGAGGAATATTCTGAAAGAGTTGCTTCTCTTGTTGATTCCGAAGTGGACGCAATAATGAGAGATGCCCTGAAGCAGGCGGAAAAAGTCCTCAAAAAACACAGCAAGCTCCTTGCCGCTGTAGCAAAGCGATTAATGGATGAAGAAACCATTGAAAGGGAGGAATTTGAAAAAATGCTTGTGGCTCACGGTATCCCTTTGAAAAAGAAAAAAGATATAGAGCATCAGGCATAAAACAAACCCGCCAGCTGGCTGGCGGGTTTATTTTATGCACAGAAACCTTATATTACATGCACTCTTTGCAGCGAGCTTTGTGAGAGAAGATCTCGTATATAGCGGCAACTCCGACGAGGATGTAGATAACCTGGGAGACGGAGCCGGAAACATAATTTCCGATGCCGTATCCGAAGGCTTCCAGGAGCCAGTTCAAACCGCCGATAATGAGAAGTACGAATGCGATCTTGTGAAGTTTCATATTTTACGGATAAATAATAATGGTACTCATCCATTATAGCCCCGCTTTAACTTGGTATATGTATGTTTGTGTATAACTTGAAGGGGTATGATATACGCTGTAAGCTTCTCAAACATCCGCCCGTAGCTCAGTTGGTTAGAGCATCGAGCTTATACCTCGAGGGTCCTTGGTTCAAGTCCAAGCGGGCGGACTATTCCAAATGAATTTTAGTTCGGCGTCCGGACAGGTGAGATTGGAGAGATGGATGTTTTGAAAGCTCCGGATCGCTTTCAATTATGGTTTTGGCTTCGTTCCGTGCCGCTTCAACCATCTTTATATTTTTAAGGGCTTCCATACCGAGGTCGGTAACTCCCCACTGCTTGTCGCCTGCAAGGTCTCCCGCACCGCGTGTTTCCAGGTCAAATTCAGCCAATTCAAAACCATTTTTGGCTTTTTCAAAAGATTTCAGACGTCTAAAAGTATTTTCACTCGTTCCTTCAGAGAACACGAAACAGCGTGATTGATGAGTGCTTCTCACCACACGTCCGCGCAGCTGATGAAGCTGTGCCAGGCCGAACCTTTCTGCACCTTCAATGATGATAGACGTGGCATTCGGAACGTTCACTCCCACTTCCACAACCGATGTTGCGACCAAAATATGTATGCGCCCTTCCGAAAATTCTTTCATTACTTCATCTTTTTCCGAGGGCTTCATCTTGCTGTGCAAAATTCCTATCTCGTATTCAGGAAAAACTTCTTTCTTGAGGCGTGCCGCTTCTTCTTTCACCGATTTTGCCTGCACTGCCATTTCCTTGTCCGGATCCGGCTCGTCTATACGCGGGCAGATTACATACGCCTGCCTGCCCGCTGTCAATTCCTTTCGTACTTCTTCATATGCATGAAATCTTTGATCCGGCGGCACTATTTTGGTCATTATTGGTTTGCGTCCCGGCGGCATTTCGTCTAACACTGTGAGATCAAGATCGCCAAACACCGTGAGAGCCAATGTGCGGGGAATAGGGGTGGCTGTCATGGAGAGAAGATGCGGCGCGCGGCCGTCTTTTTGTATCAAGGCCGCGCGCTGGCGCGTGCCGAAGCGGTGCTGCTCGTCCACCACAGCATATGCCAAGTGTTTGAATTTCACGGATTTTTGTATGAGCGCATGCGTACCTATGAGAATTGGTATTTCTCCGTTCTCAACCCATTTCAATAATTGTGTTCTGGAAATATCCGTCCAGCCGTCTCGTTTTATTTTGGACGGGAATTTTCTGCAGCCGGAACCGGTAATGAGGCCTATCTGAATTCCTGAACCCACAAAATATTGTATGAAGGATTCAAAATGCTGGGATGCCAGTATTTCTGTGGGCGCCATGTATGCCACCTGAAGCGCTCCGAAAGTTTGCCCTTTGGGCCGGGTGCGGATAGTGGCGTAGGCCGTGGCGGCCGCCACGGCCGTCTTGCCGGAGCCGACGTCGCCTTCAAGAAGCCGCGCCATCGGCCGACCCGAGCCAAAATCCCCGAAAATATCCGCAATAGCTTTTTTCTGTCCCGCCGTGAGCGAGTAGGGGAACGATTCCATGAATCTTTCTGTTTCTTCTGCCGGTTCAATAACGAATGCCTGATGGGCTTGCCATTCCGCACGCTCTTTCTGCTTTTCCAACTGTATGAAAAAAACTTCTTCAAATGCAAAGCGCTTGCGAGCGGCTTCTGCGTGCTCGTGTTTTTTCGGCATGTGCGCCCACACAAAAGCGGTTTTCAAAGTAGGCAGATTAAAACGAGAAAGCATTTCCGGCGGTATTGGATCTTCTATAGCTTCATGCAGTTTGTTTTTTATGAGACGAATAGCCGCATTCCGCAGCCATTCGCTTGTCACTCCGCGGCTTTCCGCATATACAGGAGTCAAACTTTCTCCTTCTTTGCCGCTAAAGATTGGAGTGTTCTCTTCTCCTGTGAGCGGATGCACTTTAGGGTTCACCATTGAGATCTTTCCGTTCCTTTCCGAAACTTTGCCAGAGATTTTTATGGTGGAACCGGCAAGATACATGCGTGCAATGTACGGCTGGCGAAGCCACACTACGTCCATTTTCCCTGTGGGGTCTGATACGCGCCCTGTTGCCATTGGTATTTTTGAGCGGAATCCTTTTTTGGTCTCTATTTTTTCTATGTTTACTATGAGCGCGATATCTTCTCCTGCCCGCGCGCTCGCTATGGAATTATTCCCATCAAAAGAAGCGTAGCGCGTGGGGATATGGTAAAGGAGAGATTCAACGGAAGTGATACCCAGTTTTTTCAGGGCGGATTTCTGAGCCGGATTCAGTCGAAAGAGTTCATCAAGCATGGCGGTATTGTACTAAATGAATATAAGAAGATCAGGACAATTATTATCCAAATCTATTCTAGTCTTCTCAAGAATTTGAGAATAGATTTTCCGGTGTTGGTAAGTGCATGTCGCACGTTATTTCCTTCGTTTCTTTTCACCACCAGGCCGGCGATAGCAAGACGGAGGATGTGTTCTGAAGCAGTCTTGAAGTTGATCTTCAATCTTTCGGCAACCTCAAATACTGAAAGTTCCGGAGTCTTATCGAGAAGATTGAGGATCTCGATTCTACGGTGATTGGCGAATCCTTTTACCAATCGCTCGAGTTGTCTAAAATTTTTCATATGTATATTTATATCTATACCTGCAAATTTTACACCCATAAATTTTATATCATACCCACAATCTATTCCAGTATTCTTGAGAATACTGGAATAGATTGTGGGGTGGGAGAGGTGAAAGGGATTGGAATGGAAATTGAGGAGAAAAGAAGGGGAAAATGTGATAAATTGGCGGAGCAATGGAGGGGTGCCGGAGCGGTCTAACGGAACGGTTTGCTAAACCGTCGGGGTCTAATACATCCCGCATGGGTTCAAATCCCATCCCCTCCGCAAGACAATTTTCAATATCTTTTGATATTTTAAAATTGTTTATGGGGATGGGATTTGAACCGGGGAAGGGTCGTTTAGACTCTGAGAGTCCTCAGACTCGATGAGGTCGGGAAACGGGAGTTTCCCGTGGTGGAAACTTTAAAACCCGCAGGTTTTAAAGCGCAGCCCCGAGCTTGCCGAGGGGCGAGCAGTGAAATTCCCATCCCCTCCGCCTGATTTCAATGCTTGAACCGGCATAAAATGTCGGTTCTTACGTTTATAGTTTAGTAACTTAAAAAGGGAACGGTATTGACTGATCTCCTAAACCATTTCCTTCTTTTGAAACGCTTGCATTAGTCTATCACATAGAGTATTGTTCCTGAATCGGGAACAATTATAAATGTGAAATATCGTTACAAGCCATGATATTACTAGGTAAGCAACCCCTGCACGACTTCAAACGGCAGCATACAGACGCAAAGAGCAAGATCGAAAGCTGGGAGAGCGAAATCGAGGATGCCTCATGGAAGACCCCTCACGAACTGAAGCAGAAATTCCCGACTGCAGACTCCGTGGGAAACAAGAGCACGATATTTAACATATGTGGCAACAGGTACCGGCTGTGGGTGATTATCGATTACGAAAATCAGATGGTTTTGGTCAAGAAAATCGGCACTCACACTGAATATGAAAAGTGGAAAATCACTTAATTTTATGGAAATAAAAATAATTAAAACAGAAGCAGATCACAAGGAAGCTCTTGCAATACTTGAGAGCCTAATTTTGATGAATCCAAAAAATGGTTCTGCTGAAGCAGACAAACTCCACCTGCTAGCCACCTTGATTGAGGATTATGAAAAGAGCCATTTTCCTTCTTCTCTCCCTGATCCTGTCGAGGCTATCAAGTTCAGAATGGAACAAATGGGTCTCAAAGATTCTGACATGGTTCACTACATTGGCAGCAAGAGTAAGGTGTCAGAAGTATTTTCTGGAAAAACGCCTCTAACTCTTAAAATGATCCGTACTCTTGAAAAAGAACTAAGTATACCTGCTAAGGTGCTTATACAGCCTGCAGAAGAGACAGAAGATCTCTTTGAAAACATACACCTAGACGTCATCAAGGAAATAAAAAGTCGTGGGTATCTCAACGATACCAGTCCCAAAGAAGATAGTCGAATGGCTGTAGTCTCTAGATTTTTCTCACCACTTAATCATGCAAGTCTGAACTTTGGTGCTTTGCTTAGACAAACAAACTACCGAACTTCTCCAACAACAAATAAACAAGCTCTCGCGGCGTGGCTTGGTTGCGTCCTCTATAAAGCGCAAAAAGTTAAAGTACAGAAGAAATATAAATCTAGCACGGTAAATCTCAACTTCATGAAAGATCTCGCCAAGCTAAGTGTTAAGGACGGTGCGCCGATTCTGGCGCAAAAGTTTCTCCTAGATAACGGAATTATTTTGGTTATTGAAAAACAGTTTAAAAAAACGAAACTTGACGGAGCGGCAATCTTCCTTAATAAAGACAATCCTATAATAGGGCTGACACTTAGGTACGACCGTATAGATAACTTCTGGTTTACGCTCATGCACGAGTTGGCTCATGTTGCACTTCACATGAACAACGATAGTGAGTTGTTTTATGACGAACTCGATGAAATCAAAGGTAGAGATATTGGAGTAATGGAGCACGAAGCAGATAGCTTGGCCGGTGAAGCACTTGTTCCTACGGAGAAATGGGAAATTAGCCCCGCAAAACTAATTCCATCCAAGACTGCCGCAACATCTTTGGCAAAGGAATTGGGTGTACATGTTGCTATCATCGCGGGAAGAATGCGGTTTGAAAGAGATTTCAAACGTCTGAGCAAAGTAGTTGGCGAAGCGAAAGTTCGTAAGTATTTTCCTGAATTTAATTCAGCTTAACTGATATGAAAGAAAATTACTTATACAGCCCAATTCTTAAATGGCGAGCTGCTGAGATCGCGGCTTTGACGAATGTTCCTGAAAAAGATAGAGCCAATCTGCTCCCTGTTCTTGAAATTGTATTACCCGGTGTTTCACAGGATAAAACTGTTGTTATTGAAGGTAAGAAGACCAGAGTTCGTAAATCGGAAGAAGAGATACATAACGAGGTGGTTCAGAAGTATAAAAACTTTCGTCTGAAGGAAATTCCGGATGAGATTGAAAAATGCCGTGGCAAGCTAAGCGCAACCATTGATTTCAATCTTATCCACGATGGAGCTGGAACAACAAATCTCAAGGTCGAGAGCGTCCAAAAGGTTGCTGAAACTTGTCACGCAAAAGGAGTAGATATAAGACCTGTAGTCTACTTAAACGATGATAAGGAAGTTGCGAACGAAATTGTGCAGCAGTTCAAGAAAGGCACTATCGTTGGTATCTGCATACGAGTTACGCTATCAGATTTGAAAAAGGTTGATGATCTGAACTCAAAATTGAGAAGCTTTGTTGTTGAGACCGGCATCAAAGAAAACCAAATAGATTTACTCCTAGATATTAAATATCTCGATGATGCTACAAAAGCGTCATATGCAGAATTGTTCTCAAACGTGCAGGAAATTCATAACCTAAGTGCTTGGAGAGCAGTCATCTTTGCTAGCGGATCATTTCCTGTGAATGTCGGGCATCTCAAAGTGGAAGATAGTCCATGCATGGAGGCGCGCAATGACTGGCAGTTATGGTTAGCTGCAAAAAAAGGCAGGAAACTCGTGCGAGAACCAATTTTTGGAGATTATACGATACGCTATCCAATGCATAGCGAGGCACTGCGATACATGCAAGCGTCTGCAACGCTGAAATACACTCACGAGAATAACTGGATAATATTTAGAGGCGAGAAGAAGAGAAACGATCAGTATCTGGCACATGCGCAACAACTCGTGAATGATAGTACCTTCTTTTATGGGGAAGCTTTCAGCGAAGGCGACAGGCGCATAAAAGAAAAGTCAGATTATTTTCCTGCCTATATGGAACTTGTTAAGAAAGATGAAAAAAATAAAGGTAAGGGAACTGGTGCAGCAACCTACTGGATCTCAGCAGGGATTAGTCACCATATAGCACTGGTACTGTCCCAGCTCTCCAATCAGTCCTAGAAAGAAGTAGCGTCTCGCGCACTCTTTCTTTGAGAGTATTCAGATCAAGAAGATCAGAAATTCTGCTATGAATTAAATCTTTTGACTTACTCTTATATCCTCGCGCGCAACCAATATCTTCAAGTAAATGGATGGCTTCATCTCTCCACAGAAGTCTTGCTATTGGAAGTTTCTCTTGGGAGGTATTCTCAGAGGCTGTCCGTATGTGATTGAAATATACAGAGCCTTTTCCATCTATCTTAGCGACCATGATGCCCCAATGGTCTGGCACAATATTGAAAGCATCATAAAGATGCTGGGTTCCAACAACCAAAGTTATTTGGTCGAAAATAGAGTTATAAGAACTCATTTGCTTCGGCAACCTCCCTAGTGTATCCAAGTCACTCTTGATTTCATAACCATGTAAAATTCCATTTACTACAGCAATATCAATTCGCGTAGCATGATCATCTAAACCAAACTCCTCGATAATTCTCACAGGCGCGTCCTTATATCTCTTTTCAATCGTTTTCTTCAGTTCTTGGCGGATTAGCTTATCAGTCGTGAATGCATATTTATTTTTTGAATTTAATTTATGCATGATCATGGGATGTTGTCACAGTTAATATTATAGCAGCTAATCTTTACTGCCATGTGAATTTCTCGAATATCTCCAAGGAGGGCTATAATTAACTCATGAATTGGCTCGTCTTCGCACTCCTCAGCGTCCTCATCTCTTCGGCAGTAACAACCCTTCAGCGGATTTTGATAGGGAGAACAAAGGTAATCTTTATTCATACGCGGCCATCTTCCAGGTTGCAGCTGGAGTCTTTTGAGTTGGATGGAATAATCCACATTATTCCTACTCTTAGTAGGCTTGGGTTGAAGCACCTCAAACCAATCTGAGTGAACTTTGTAGATAGCTCTTAATTTCTGTTTACTTTTATCAAGATTCTCGAATTTGAGCTGCATTTTAGGTTCTAATATCGGAACAATATCCCCACGACGACCAATAATGTTGTATACATAGAGTCGATATGTGGTTGTAATTCCCAAAAACCGCCTTAACTTTTAGGGTATATGTTCTTAAAATTGATCCACAGCCCTTACTTTTTGTGGATATGTTTCATATATAATTAAACTATGGGGATAATTCTTTTTGGGTCTAAAAAAAAGAGTACGTTGTCATCATATAAAAAGCATCGGAGTGTACTACAAGAATCTAGGTTTTTTAATGGCGGTGACATCTTGGGAAATCAGTCCGTGTATGCCAGGCCTCTTATTAAATGGCCGGGGGGTAAGTCAGAAGAGTTTAAATACATACAACATTTAATCCCAGATTTTGATAGATATATAGAACCATTTTTTGGTGGCGGTGCAGTTTTTTTGAGATTGCAGCCCAAAGAAGCAGTGGTAAGCGATATCTGCGAAGAATTAGTTTTTTTCTATAAATTTATAAAAGGAGAAAAAAATAAAAAAGAATTTAAAAAAGAAATTTATGATTACGTTGATAATTGGGAAAAAATACCAAAGTATATTGATATTTTTGAGGACAAATTAATAAAATTATATTCTGATTTCAAAAAAGACAAAATCACCAAGGAGAATTTAAAAAATATTGTAAATAATTACCTAAAAGCTGAGGAGAAGAAATTTAATGGACTATTCCATAAAAGTTTTTGTCTTGATGACCAGAACCTATTAAAACAAATCATTTCTAACCTAATATCTAAACTTGGGAGGGTGAAGGAAATCGAAATAAAGCGAGGGAATATAGATGACAGAGATCTACGTATGAATATTGAAACAGCGTTTAGAAGTGGTTTCTACATGCACTTTAGGGATGTGATGAATTTTAATGGAAATAGATATCCGACTTCTTTATCAAAAAAGATTGCAAATTATTATTTTGTAAGAGAATTTTGCTATGGTTCAATGTTTAGGTTTAATTCCAAGGGTCATTTTAATATTCCTTACGGAGGCATAGCTTATAATTCAAAAGATTTTCGTAAAAAAGTTGACTATATATTAAGTGAGAATATAGAAAGAATTTTTAAAAATACTTCTATTAAAAATGTAGATTTTGAAGAGATAATTAAAAAAACAGATTTATCACCAAAAGATTTTATCTTTCTAGATCCACCATACGATACAGATTTTAGTGATTACGAAAAACAATCTTTTGATAAGAATGATCAGAAAAGATTAGCTAATTGCTTATATAAAACAAAAGCAAAATTTATCCTGATAATCAAAAAAACCCCATTTATTTTAGGTTTATATAAAAACAGGTTAAATATTAAAATTAAGACTTTCGATAAAACTTATTTGTACAATATAAAAGGTCGTAATGATAGGGAGGTTGAACATCTTATAATTTATAACTTCTAAATATGATTTACAGTGAGAGTGATTTAATAATGCCCACGTTAGTCTATCTTTCGTCAAAAGAGGATGGAATTTTGACATCAAACCTGATTATTTATCTAACAGAAACTTTAAAACCAGAAGGGAAAGATCTTGAGCTGAGTGCTAATCGCAAGGATACTCGCTTTAGTCAAAAAGTAAGAAATATAATTTCTCATAGAGGTATTTCCCAAAGAAGTATATTTAAAAAAGGTTTAGCAACCTACGATACAATTAGTAAAAATAAAGGGTTACTTAAAATAACTGACTTAGGTAAAAAATATATTTCTGACAACATTGACGGCTTTGACTTCATAGAAACTAATGGTTTTTCTGAAAATGATAGAGAAAAAGTTATTGATCAAAATTTCGTTAACCTAATTATTGAAGAAGGTTTCATTAGATCTAACCATGTAAAAACAAGATTTCGATCGAAGAAGTTAATTGAGATTGCGAAAGAACATTTCAAAAAGCACAATAAAATTTATTGCGAAGCTTGCAATTTCAATTTTGAAGAGTTCTATGGCCTTGCTGGTAAAGGATTCATTGAAATTCATCATCTAAAACCAATTTTTGCGTATGAAGATAATCTTGAACAGTCAATCATGGATGCACTGAAAAATGTTGTTCCCGTATGCTCAAATTGTCACAGAATCATCCATCGAAAAAAGGCAATTATTCTTTCAATTGAAAAACTTAAAGATATGATAGCTGCTCAAAAATAAAGATTTTTAATTTAGGAATATTTTCTAGTCTTGTGTTATAAAACCTTGGATGATCTAATGCTCGTATGAGTAAAAATAAGGATTCGGGGGATGCAGGAGAATTGGAGGTTGTAGAACTTGTTCCGTGCCCTAACTGTGGAAAGAAACTTATGGCGCTTCCCAAGAATTACCCCTTATATGATATTCAATGTAAGGCATGCCTTTTTCGTGCACAAGTAAAAACAAACAATAGTAAACCGAAGCCAATAATTTTTGGTGCTGGGTGGGAGATTATTTCAAAAGTAATGAAATCAGGCTATATGGTTCCGCCGCTTATAACTAATTTTAAATGGGATGATAAAAATAAAAAGGAGAAACACCATGAAATCAGATTCTATCCTTTTATTCCAAAAATAAATTTAAAAATGCGTCAATTATCCTCAACAGCTAGACGTGCAAATTATAAAATGTTCAACTATATAAGAATCGATGAAATACCGTTCTTTGTTTTATATAAGAAATGAGCATTTTGTTAAAGTAATCACTCGAATGAAATTAGGTTTGATGTACAATGTACGTACATATCTACTTACATATGTACGTACATGGCTAAGAAATCTACAGAAACAAATACAAGGAAGCTGACGAGGATGGGGCGGGCCAGTCTTGGACTTACTTTGCCTGCCGACTTGGTTAAGAGCCTTGGCTGGAGGGAGAGGCAGAGGGTGAAGGTGAGGAAATCGGGCGGGGCACTCATCATCCGCGACGCTCGTACTAAGAAAAGGAAGAAATAATAATATCTATCGTAATAAGGTATTATTGCGGGCAGGAACGATCTTTACCTCATTCATCGGAGAGGCGACATCATGCAGGACAATGCCGTGGTTGGTATTCAAAATCATCGGTGTCGGCTGTATAAGGTTTCGGGACCGATTGTCGAAGACAGTACTGGAGTCTACACCGAGGTGTGGGATAAGTTAGAGGATCCCGAAGAATGCGATTTGCCGGATGGTAATCCAATCTATACCGTAATTGCGCCGTCTTGGGACCAAGTACGTGAAAAGATGGATGCTTATCAGGAACAGAATCGCGTAGTGAGTGTAGGTGCTTGGGACTCTCGAGGATCTATCTGACCGTAGCAGTTTTCTGGCTTTAAAATACCCGCGAGAGATTTTCTCGCGGGTATTTGACTGTTTCGGTGGGGCGAGTAGTGTAGCGGCTGGATGTTCTTGGAGCCGCACCTGTGGCTTCCTAACAATACACTTGCGAGGCAGATAATGAACGAACCGATTGAACGGCGTCGGGCGCTTATCTCCGTTACCAACAAAAGGGGACTGGATAAGTTCGAAGCTCTGACAGACATCGGCCGGTGGGAAATCATCTCAACCGGAGGCACAGCGAGGGAGCTTGAGAAGTATGGAATTCCGCACACTCCCATTGAAGAGGTGACGGGTTTACCTGAAATGATGGGAGGACGTTTGAAGACGCTTCACCATAAAATCCACGGCGGTATACTTCCTGATCGCTCCAATGTGGAGCATATGGAAGCGGCTTGGGAACATTCCATGAAGATGATAGACCTGGTGGTCTGCAATCTTTATGATTTTGCAGGAAATCCCAGCATTGAACAGATAGATATCGGCGGCCCGACACTTCTTCGGGCGGCGGCAAAGAATTGGCCCCATGTGTGGGCGGTCTGTAGCCCTGGGGATTATGAATCCGTGATAGATGAGCTTTTGTCTCCGAGAGGTGCAGAAGAAGCGGCAGGGTTCAGGCAGGCACTTGCTGCGGCGGTATTCAGGTACACAGGTCAATACGACACCGCTATCGGGCAGTGGATGGACTACCCGAAGAACGCCAATCGGATGCTCGAGGAGGCAAGGGTCGCGTGGGAGTATTCCCACAATTTTCACTACTCAGGGAACTACAAGAGATAAAACATTTTGCTCTGGAACAAATAAGGCCGTAAGGAAGCAGAGCTTCCTTACGGCCTTTTCGTATGTAAGCGGCTATAGGGCGAAACGTCTCAACGGGTATACCCCGTGAGATAACCAATTTTGATCAATACCTGACACTTCGTATTTCATATCTCACGGGGTATATATCCCTTAATTATTAAAAAATGGAGAAAAAAACTCTTATAGGTACGGTAGCGGTCATTGTGGTTATCATCCTTGTCATCTGGCTGGTGGGGAGGGGTGGTGTGAGAAATGAGGCGGCAGTGGTGAATGCAGAGGGGGGCTTTGCGGCGCTCGGGGTGATTATCCCGACACTTGAAGCTTTGAACGGCCTCGCATATATAAGACAGAATGTTCCAAATGGTGGCACTTCGCTTTCGGTTTCTATTGCAAATCCGGAGACGAACGAGCCCATGTGCACTCTCGGAGTATTTCGCCGCATTGATAAAGCCGAACTTTCAAAACCGAATGGCGAGAATGGGGAATGGAACACGGTAACCCTTCTTGAAGGAAGCAAAACGAAAGATGGTATGCCTCCGCAAGTGAAAATATTTGAAAATTTTTATCTGATATTTGAGCCGAGCGATGCGACATGCTCCGTGGATAGCTCAACACAACAACAGGAAACCGTACTCCGCCGTGCTATTTGGGATACTTTGGCGACAGCGCAGGTGAGGTAAAAGGTAAGAGGTAAAAAAGTTAGCGTGCGATGACGGATGTGCCGTGAACGTTGATATTTTTATCTGTTAGAGCGCGCTTGGCTTCAGTTATGGTGGCGCCTGTAGTGGAGACGTCGTCAATAATGAGGGCGGGGGAGGCCGAACCTTTCGGCGTGCCGAAAGGTTCGGCTCTGAATGCTCCCACAAGATTTGTAAGTCGCTCTTTCCTGCGAAGTTTTGCCTGTCTTTCCGTTTCGCGTATCTTCACCAGTATTGGGGCGTACTCAAAAATGTCTGGGCGCACGGCTGCCATTTTTTGTGCAAGCATTTCTGCCGGATTGTAGCCGCGCGAGCCCTGCCTTTTCCCGGATGTGGGCACAGGCACCAGAGCTATTTTATGCTCGCCGAAAACAAGCGAGTCTTCAAAAAACTCAAGCACCTTTTCAGCCATCAACTCCGCTACTTTTCCTGCAAGCACTTCATTTGCATTCTGTTTTATCTCGTGCACCAGTGCTTTCACACGCCTGTCTTTATATAAGAAGAGGGGAGAAATGCCATTTTCCTGGCGCCCAGGCGGCAAAAGGCGCACCAATTCGGATGCAGAAAGTTTTTCAAGCTCCTCCACCCCTGCTCCTTTCGGAAAAATGAGTGAAAGTATTTTTTCAATTAAGCTTTTCATGGCTGATGATATAATGTACTTCCTATGCAGTTCCCTTCATTCTCCCGCATTTTTCAAAAAGAGGAAAAGAGTATCCTCGGCATTGATATTGGCTCTTCAGCTATAAAGATAGTGCAACTCCGCAAAAAAGGCGAGACGGCTGTGCTTGAGACATACGGGGAATTGGCGCTCGGTCCATATGCAGGGGGAAGCGTGGGGCAAGCCACCAATCTTCCTAAAGAGAAAATAATAGAGGCCCTGAACGATCTTCTGAAGGAAAAGGAAGTGAATGTGTCCACTAAATCATGCGCTCTTGCCATCCCTTTCTCCTCAAGCTTGATGTCCCTTATTGAAGTGCCGGAGGTTGGCCCCAAGGAGCTTCAGAACCTTATCCCGATAGAAGCCCGCAAGTATATCCCTCTTCCCATGTCCGAAGTCTCTCTTGATTGGTCTCTTATCCCGAAAGATTTCGTGGAGATAGAAGACAATCCGGAAGGCGGGCCCGTGCTTGCAAAGCCGCGCGAGAAAACTTTGGATGTGCTCCTGGTCGCCATTCACAATGCAGTGCTCCAGAAATATGACGCTATCGTGAAGGCATCAGGGCTTTCAGCAACTTTCTACGAAATAGAAATTTTCTCCACCATGCGTGCGGCGTTAGATGAAACCATCGCGCCTGTGATGATATTTGATATGGGCGCCGCTTCAACCAAGCTTTATGTGGTGGAGCGCGGCATTGTGCGGCTTTCACACACTATAAACCGCGGCTCGCACGACATCACTATCGCCATTGCAAAATCTTTGGGACTTCCGATAGATCAGGCGGAGGTTATGAAAAGAAGTGTCGGCCTCACAGATAGCGGCGACAAAGATATGAAAGACATCGTGCATCTTTCGCTTGAATATATTTTTGCCGAGGCCAATCGCGTGATATTAAACTTTGAGCGCAAATACAATAAAAACCTAAAGAAGATACTTTTCGTGGGAGGCGGCTCGGCACTCAAAGGATTGGCAACCCTTGCACAGGAAAGCTTTGAAACGCCCGTAGAGATGAGTGACCCGTTTTCAAAAACCGAAACACCCGCCTTTTTGGAGAACGTTCTTAAAGATACGGGACCTGAATTTGCGGTTGCTATCGGATTGGGGTTGAGGAAGTTGAGGGAGATAATATAAGACGTCACTCAGATAACACCCTTTTTCAAACAGCTGCCGCTCCGGTGCTTACGAAATCATAGTCGTCTCATAACGTAAAATGGGCAACTCGTCAGCCTTCGGCTTCCTCAAACACTCCCATTTTCCTACTCAACTCCTTGATTTCTAAAATCACCTCCCGCGTGTGTGAAAAAGGGTATTATCTTCGCTCCTTAAATATTAGAACTTAAAGCGAATCCAACAGCATTTTTCAAATTGGAGTTATTTAGAGTGAGGGAGTCCCACTAAAAGAGACTAAGACTTGGGCAAACGCCCCGGAGTGGTCTCTTTTAGTGGGACTCCCGAACGATTGCTATTTGAAAAATGCTGTTGAATGAGCGCCCTTGTGGAGAATGAAAGAGATATTGACTTTGCAGGATGTATAATAATTAGAGATGGAACCAAAGTTTCAGACATCTTTCATACCAAAAAGCCCCGTAGTTTCCGCACCAAATGCGCCCAAAATGGTTTCGGCACATGGCCCGCGTGAAATGGGTGGAATATGGAGCTTTATTGCGAACACCCTTTTCACTATTGCTGTGGTGGCTTCTTTCATAATTTTCGGAGTGGAGTGGTACCTCAATCGCACCATCGCTTCTATGGACACCTCGCTTGCTGCCGCCCGCGAGGAGATAGAGCCGGAAAGAATAGCAGAGCTTACCCGCGCCCACGAGCGTATCACTTCTGTAAAATCTCTTCTTTCGGAGCATGTGGCACTCTCTGCTTTTTTTGAAAAACTTCAGACCCTTACCGTAAAAAGCCTGCGCTTCAGCAATTTCTCTTTCACTACCCTCGGAAGCAAGGGGATAGAGGTGCTTCTGAAAGGTGAGGCGATCGGATATGTGTCAGTCGCCCAGCAGGCGGAAGTTTTCAACAAGGAGACCACTTTCAAAGACCCTAATTTTTTCGACCTAGACCTCGACAGGCAGGGCGCCGTCATTTTCTCTTTCAAAACCGTTCTTCTGCCCGAGGCCATTTCATATTCGTCCAAGATAATCCCATCGCAACAATAAAATGAAACCTTTTGTACCAATCTTGCTCGTCGCGATCGCTGTCGGACTTTTTTATCTTTATATCAATCCGCATTATATGAACATCCGGGACCTGATGCAGCAGAGGAGCGATTATAAAATGGCGCTCGCCAACATTGAAGAAGTGAAAGCTCTCCGAGATTCGCTCGAAAGCCAGCTCTCCGGTATGCCGCCCCAGGAAAGTGCGCGTCTGGAACTGTTGATGCCTACAGGTTTCAACAGTGTGAAATTGATAACCGACCTTGATGCGGTCGCGGGCAGGCATGGCATGTCTTTGCGGGGAGTAAAGATGGTGGAGGAGACGAGCGACAGCCGCGCAACCATCAATAACCAACCTAAAAAAGGATATCGCACCAGCACTCTTTCTTTTGGAGTTGTCTCCACTTACCAAAATTTTGTAGCTTTCCTGCGGGATATGGAAAAAAGCCTGGAGCTCGTAGATGTGAAAGCTGTTTCCATGAACTCTACTGGCGCCGAATCAAGCAATTATCAGTTTGAGGTCACCATACAAACTTACTGGATTGAATAATATGCATATAAACACAAAAATGGTTGGCTGGGTGGTGGTGATACTCGTGATAGCAGGAGCGGCCTACCTCCTTATCTCCAAAACCCCAGAGCCCCTTTTTGATGAGAGCGGCAATGCTATCGGTGCTCAAACGGTGGGGAGTGACCTTCTTCAGCTTCTTTCCGATCTCAAATCTATAAACCTTACCACCGACATATTTAACGACGAAGTTTTCATGAGTCTCACCGATTGGTCTGTTAATTTACCTGCCCCAGCACTCGGCCGCCCGAATCCTTTTGAAAGAATTGGTGTTGATGTGGGCTCTGTTACAAGTGCTCCTGCTACGGCTCCGAGAAGCGGAACTTCCGCGACAACTACCAGCCAGTAATCAAGCTTATGAGCTTTCTTGAAATACTTGCCGACAAAAAACTAATATCGGCCAAAGATATCCCTTCTATACAAGAAGAAGCGGAAGGGAAGGGCATAACAGTTGAAAGAGTTCTTCTAAACCGCGGTATTGATGCCGAGGAGATTTTAAAAAGCAAAGGGCAGTATTTGGACATCCCCACCCGCGATCTTTCCACAACGGAGGTGGCAGGCAGTGTGCTTGAGCTTATCCCTGAAGAGTCGGCCACGTATTATCGCTTCGTGCCTATTGCCGTTGTGGACGGAGTGCTTGAGGTCGGCATTGTTGATCCGGATAACATAGAGGCGCGCGACGCTTTGAATTTCATTTCATCAAAGCTTGAAATGCCTTACAAGCTTTTTCTTATCACGGAAGAAGATTTCAAAAAAATAATAACTCAATACAAAGGTCTTTCAGGCGAAGTGACAAAAGTTTTGGGCGAGCTTGAAACGGAAATAGCCGAGGAAACTAAAAAGGCCGCGAAGTCTGGCCAGGACACCCCGCAGGAAGCCACCGACACGAGTTTGGATGAAGACATCACTGGCACTATCGCACGCACGGATAAGAACGGAATGTCTACTATCGTGGAGGATGCGCCTGTTACAAAAATGGTGCAGACAATTCTCCGCTACGCAATAGACGGCAACGCCTCGGATGTCCACATAGAGCATATGGGTGAGAGTGTAAGGGTGCGTTTCCGTATTGACGGCGTTCTTGATACTTCCCTTGTCCTGCCGCCCAAAGTGCATATGGCGGTGGTGGCGCGTATCAAAATACTTTCCGCTATGCGCCTGGATGAGAAAAGAAAACCGCAGGACAGCCGCTTTTCGGCGCGCCTGGGCGATCGCAAGGTTGATTTCCGTGTTTCCACTTTTCCCGCCTATTACGGAGAGAAAGTGGTGATGAGAATTTTGGACCAGAACAAGGGAGTGAAGACTTTGGATGAACTGGGCCTTTCAAAAGAAAACCTGGCGCTTATAAGGAACGCTATAGAAAGGCCGTATGGACTGGTGCTTATCTCTGGCCCGACCGGTTCCGGAAAATCCACCACTCTTTACGCCATGCTTCAGGAAATGGACCGTGACCACAAGAACGTGCTTTCTCTTGAAGATCCTATTGAATACAACATCGCGGGCGTTTCCCAATCGCAGGTGCGCCCCGACATCGGATATACATTTGCAACAGGCTTGCGCACTACTTTGAGACAAGACCCGGACATTATCATGGTGGGAGAGATTCGAGACAAAGAAACCGCACAGCTCGCCATTCAGGCGGCGCTTACCGGCCATTTAGTGCTTTCAACTATCCACACTAATAATGTAGTGGGCGTCATTCCGCGTCTGATAGACATGGGGGTTGACCAGTATCTTATCCCGCCGACATTGAACCTTGCTATCGCACAGCGCCTGGTGAGGACGCTTTGCCCGGGCGCCGGCAAAAAGCTTCCGCTTGAAGGAAGCATAAAAACTATGGTTGAAAAGCAGTTTGAGGACTTGCCGGAAGAATATAAAAAGAAAGTAAAGATAGGGAAGGAATTTTACGGGATATCTCCTACGGAGGACTGTCCTACGGGGACCCGCGGACGTATGGCTGTTATGGAAGTGCTTGAGATGGATAAAGAAGTGGAAGGGCTAATTCTCTCGAACGCGGGCGAGAATGAGATATACAAAGTGGCGCGGGCCAAAGGTTTCCTTACCATGAAAGAAGATGCAATGCTCAAGGCGTTTGAAGGAAAGATACCGTTTGAAGAAATAGCAGGACTGTAAGCGGTGCTACTCCAACACAATGGATGACACAAACAAAAAATCTGTTCTTCTGGTAGATGATGACCGTTTTCTTCTTGATATCTACAAGACAACTTTCACTGAAGCGGGGTACAATGTGGAAGTGGGAGTGGGGGCGGCCGACGCTCTTCATAAAATAAAATCAGGGAAACATTTCGACGCCATGATAACCGACGCGCGCATGCCGGCCGTTGACGGGGTGGAGCTGGTGGAGAGGATGAGGAAAGAAAATCTTCTTCCCGGTGTGCCCATCCTCATACTCACCAACGACACGACAGAGGAAACCATGGCGCGGGCGAGAGAGGCGGGGATAAAAGATTATTTGGTGAAATCAGAAACAATTCCTGCCAATTTGGTGCAAAGAGTTAACACTCTTATAAGCCCACCAGCTGCGCCTCTCTCGCCTCCACCAGTTGCCACACCTCCGCCAGCTGGCGAACCCGCTCCAATTTCACAACCAATACAATGATAACTCCGGAACAAAAACAGATATTTGATGAACTGGTGGACGTATGCCTGAAGGAGAACGGCTCTGACCTCCATTTGTCCGAAGGAAGAGTGCCCCTTATACGCGTGGACGGCTTTTTAATACCGCTTGTGAAAAAACAGCCCTTTACCCGCGAGGGAATAGAAGGAATACTTTCCTCTCTTCTTTCAGAAAAAGATCTCACTGAATTCAAGGACCAGAAAGAAGTGGATTTCGGATATACGCATGTTTCAAAATCGCGCTTCAGAGGCAATGCATATTTTGAGCTTGGAAAAATTTCTATTGCCTTGCGCCTTATCCCGCAAAAAATACGAACCATTGCGGAGCTTAATCTTCCGCCTATTCTGGAACAATTCGCACGCAAGCAGCAGGGGTTTTTCCTTGTGGTGGGCCCTGCAGGCCACGGCAAGACAACTACCCTCGCCGCTCTCATTGACATCATTAATCACGAGCGCATGGAGCACGTCACCACCATTGAGTGGCCTATTGAATATATTTTCACGGAAGACAAAGCTCTCATTGACCAGCGCGAAGTGAAGATAGACACTCCAAGCTTCCACGCGGCGCTTCGCGGTGTTTTCAGACAGGACACGGACGTTATTATGGTGGGGGAAATGCGCGATGTTGAGACTATTTCAACTGCCGTGACTGCTGCCGAGACGGGGCACTATGTGATGGCGACCCTTCACACTAACACCGCATCCCAGACCATAGAGCGTATCATTGACTCATTTCCGGCAACCCAGCAGAACCAGATACGTGTTCAGCTTGCGGGAAGCCTTGTTGGCATTTTTTCCCAGCGTCTTGTGCCGCGCATTTCCGGAGGATTGGTGCCGGCATACGAGCTTCTTATCAACAATTCCGCCGTTTCAAACCTTATAAGAGACAACCGCACTCACGAGATAGATAATGTAATAGAAACATCTTCAGAGCTCGGTATGATAGATATAAACCGCTCTCTTGCCGACCTTGTGAGGCGGGGCGAGATAACAGCAGAGAATGCGTTCCTGTTCTCAACTGATCCGCGCTCGCTAGAGAAACTTATGTAACATGTTGTACCGATACCAAACACTTTCAACGGAGGGAAAAAGCGAAGAGGGGACAATTGACGCTGTCTCTCTTGATGTCGCTATCGCATCACTTCATAAGCGCGGCCTTACAGTTTCGCGTATCACCCCTGTTGAAGAAAAAAAACAGTTCGCATTTCTCATGGGTCTTTTGAACCGTGTTACGAACCGCGACGTCGTCATCCTTTCGCGCCAGTTGGCGACCCTCTTTGAAGCTCAAGTCTCGGCTTTGAGGGTTTTCAAACTTTTGGCGGCGGAGTCAGAGAACCAGACCCTTAAAGAAGCATTGGCTGAGATAGCGGACGATCTTCAGGGCGGCACATCCATCTCCAAAGCTCTCGCCAAACACCCCAAGATATTCTCGGATTTCTACGTGAACATGGTCCGCTCCGGTGAAGAGACCGGAAAGCTAGATGAAATATTCAAATATCTGGCCGACCATCTGGACCGCACGTATGAGGTGATGTCTAAAGCCAGGAATGCTTTCGTGTACCCTTCTTTCGTGGTGGTGGTTTTCATCGGCGTAATGGTGCTTATGTTCACTCTTATCATTCCGAAGATCGCTGTCATCATAAAAGATTCCGGACAGGAACTGCCTTTTTACACAAAAATAGTTTTTGCCACCTCGGACTTTTTCCTGAATTACGGAGTATTCCTGGCAGCCCTTGCAGTGGTCGGCACTTTCTTTCTTATACGTTTCGTGCGAACGGCGGAAGGCAAAGTTGCTTTTGATCGTTTCAAAATATCTTTTCCTTATCTTGGAAATTTATATCGCAAGCTTTATCTTTCGGTCATTGCGGACAATATGCACACCATGGTTGCTTCCGGCATCCCCATGCTCAAAGCTATAGAGATAACGGGCTCGGTGGTGGACAATGCTGTGTATAAAGAGATATTGAAAACAGCGGCGGGGGAAGTTAAAAGCGGAAGCCCCCTTTCGCAATCCTTGGCCCGCTATCAGGAAATACCGGGTATTTTGGTGCAGATGATAAAGGTGGGAGAGGAAACGGGAGAATTAGGGAGCATTTTAAGCACTATGGCCAAATTCTATGAACGAGAGGTCAATAATGCCGTTGACGTGCTGGTTTCCCTCATAGAGCCGGTCATGATAGTCATGCTTGCCTTGGGTGTGGGCGTTCTTCTGGCATCAGTTCTTCTGCCTATATACAACATTGCCTCCTCGGCCGGATTTTAGGCCCTTTTTAAGGCAATCCACAGAAGGTACCCTTTGGCTTCAGGATGGGTGTATAATCTGGAGTGCAGGCTTATAAAATAAATATTAAGAAAGAAGAAATGAAAGCACATCAAGCCCGCGGCTTCACCCTTATAGAACTTCTAGTTGTTATCGCGATTATAGGAGTACTTTCCTCTGTCGTTCTGGCAAGCTTGAATACGGCCAGAGGTAAGGGTGCGAACGCGGCCATTAAAGGTAACCTTGCGAATGTACGTGGTCAGGCAGAACTCTACTACGATTCAAACAACAGCTACGGCGCGGCATTCAACGTGGCAGCGTGTTCTGTGACACCCGCAGATAGCAGCACCCTCTTTAAGGACCCGAATATCTCCGGCATGATAAACGCAGCAAAAACAGCGGCAGGAGATTCAACATCTAACCGTTGTTACTCATCCGGATCGGCATGGGCAGTGTCAGTTCCTCTAAAAGTGTCTGACGGTAACTTTACCCACTGGTGCGTAGATTCCACCGGGAATTCTGTTGGCCGTACGAACGCCCTTCAGACCGCGACCACTAACTGCAACAACTAATAAGCTCGTCTTGTTTGGGTTT
This sequence comes from uncultured Candidatus Saccharibacteria bacterium, assembly GCA_964582295.1. Lineage (GTDB taxonomy): Bacteria > Patescibacteriota > Minisyncoccia > Phycocordibacterales > Zambryskibacteraceae > 12-FULL-44-12b. The sequence goes on along the minus strand of CAZOQP010000001.1, from coordinate 17,543 downwards.
ATTCGAAAACTAAATCACTTGGCGCAAGCCAAGTGATTTAGTTTGGTTTAGAATATGCATATGCCCCCTCTTGCACTTGTCTTTCTTTTCATTCTCGGCAGTATAGTCGGAAGTTTCTTAAATGTTTTCGTGTTGAGGCGCGGCACCGGCCGCTCTTTGGGAGGGCGTTCACACTGTGCGTCCTGCGGAGTGAAGCTTGCGGGAACGGACCTCGTCCCTATAGCATCTTATGTGGCGCTCGGCGGAAGGTGCCGTACGTGCAAATCCTCTCTGCCTCTTTTTTATCCGCTTGTTGAAACAGCGACAGGTATAATGTTCGTTCTCATCGGTGCACATTTTTCCTTTATCATCCCACCTATTTCCTCTTTCCTATTACCTCTTATCTTATTTTGCATCCACATTCTTTTCTGGTCCCTCGCCCTGGCTATAGTTCTTTACGATCTGCGTCACACTATAATTCCGGATACCTGGGTTTATTGGCTCTCCGGCTTGGGAGCGTTTTCATCCGTAGTTTTCTTGTGGGGGGACTGGAAAGGAATAATTTCCAATCTTTCGGGGGGACTCATATTCGGAGTATTCTTTTTTGTGCTATGGCTTATTTCCCGCGGCCGCTGGATGGGTTTGGGCGATGCAAAGATAGCTTTTGCTTTTGGTATTTTCCTAGGCCTTGGGAAAATATTTTCCGCATGGGCGCTTTCTTTCTGGACAGGAGCGGTGGTGGTCCTTCTCATCGCTTTTGCGGATTCTGTAATGCGACGTTATGGAAGATCATTGAGTAAAGACGGAAAACCCCTTACAATGAGATCTGAAATTCCTTTCGGTCCGTTCCTTTTCTTGGGCTCGTTCCTGGCGTATCTCGGCGCTGTCATTCCTTTACATGGCTTTTAAAAAAATAAATCTTAGCCGCGGCTTTAGTCTTATAGAGATGATGATCTCTATCGCTATCATTGCTATTATATTTGCGGTCATCCTTTTCAATCAGGGAGATTTCATAGACAGGTTTTCGCTTGCGACCAATGCGGGAGACCTTGAGCTTCAAATACGCCAGTCACAGGTCTATGGAGTGGCTGTTAAGGAATTTTCACCGTCCGGAAGCGAATTCTCTGCCGCTTACGGTATCAGCGTAAGCAGAGTATCCACTGGTGATGAAACTTTTTACATTTCTTTTGCAGACAGGGGAGCGCAGAATGGCTGGTATGACGGCGGCCCTACATGTGTGGTTGGCGGAAGCTCCGAATGTATTATGCGTGTGAATCTCACAAGGGGTGTTGTCATAAGCCGAATATGTGCGCTCAAAACGAACGGTTCACAAGAATGTGCACCGATCGTGGGACGAGTGGACATTTCATTCATCCGTCCTGACCCAGCGGCACGTATCCAGTTCTTTAATCCTGCCGGACAGCCGATAGGTATCTCTGACCGGGAGGGTGTGCTTATTGAGTTCCTTTCGCCATTGGGGAATAAACGCGAGATCAGGGTGTACACTACGGGACAGATCTCACTCATTTAAATGACCAAACAGGTAACAAAAAAAGGGTTTACTCTTATTGAGATACTTATCTCGGTCGGAATATTTGCCGTTCTGGTAACGGTCGCCCTTGGCTCTATTGCAAGTATTTTTGACGCAAATCGAAAGTCGCAATCTCTCAAAGCTATCATCACCAATTTGAACTTTGCTGTTGAAGTGATGGCCCGCGAGATACGTTTCGGAGAAAATTATCACTGCGGCGAGGATGGGGATATAGAAGAGCCGCAAAATTGCTCTTCTGGGAGCGATTTCATTTCTTTCCTTTCTGCGGAAGGTATACAGATCGCCTACACTGTGGAAGATTCACAGCTTAAAAAATCGGAAGACGGAGGCGAAACATTTTTGGGAGTGACCGCACCTGATATCACCATAGAACATTTGAAGTTCTTCGTTTTAGGAGCCGGACAGGTGCTTGAAAATGAATTCCTTCAGCCGAAAGTCATTATTCTCCTTCGCGGTTATGCTGGCTCCAAACCGACTACCCAATCAACATTTATCCTGGAAACAAGTATTTCCCAGCGAGTCCTTGATACCGAATGATATGAAAATATTTTTTACAAAAAATCAGAAAGGTCTCGCTCATAGGTCTACGACCGAGGGTTTTACTATCCTGGAGACCTTGGTTGCCATTTCTATTCTCATTCTTGCTCTGACAGCCGCTTTTTCAGTGGCCCAGAACGGCCTCTCTCTTTCTATTTCCGCCCGCGATGAAGTGACTGCTTATTATCTGGCCCAGGAAGGAGTTGAATTTATAAGGAACCTTCGCGATGAAAATAGTTTGAATGAGGCAGGTTGGCTTACAGGTATTTCTGGTGATCCGGGCGACGATTGTTACTTTGGCAATTACTGCGCCATTGATTCTCCTAACAAAAATATTGACCCATGTGGATCCGCCGCTGTGGATTGCCCCATGTTGAAGCAAGACACTAGCCAGCAGTCGGTTTCCTATGGAGCTTACGGGCTTGCAAGCGGATGGAGCACAACCCAGTTCAGGAGATCCCTTTTGTTCAAGGAGATCTCACCTGATGAAGTGGCTCTCACTGTAATCGTGTCGTGGACAAAAGGCGTTAACACTCGGCAATTCGTGGTTCATGAGAATCTTTTCAACTGGCAACGATGAGAAACAACAAACAAATAACCAATAATCCGCAACAAAACTCCAAGGAGAGAGGGGTAACTTTGTATGTGGCTATAATCATAACCACGACACTTCTGCTGGTTTCTTCAGCTATTGCGAACGTTACCCTGAAGCAGGTTAAGCTGGCGTCCATTAACCGTGATTCGCACTTGGCTTTCTTCGCGGCAGACTCGGGGGCCGAGTGTGCTCTTTACTGGGACGTTAAGGCCGCAGGCGGAGGAAGCGCTTTTTCCACCACCACCGCCACTACTATTTCATGCAATGCCGACGAAAATAATCCGGAGAACGAAAATATGGTGGTCGGCGGAGATGAAACTTCCACTTTCAGGATTTTATTCAAGCCCGAGCCGTATTGTGCGGATGTGACAGTGGTAAAAACTTATAATGGAGGTGTTTTGGAAACCCACATAGAATCGCGTGGCTACAATTCATGTGACGTAAATAACCCAAGGCGAGTGGAAAGGGCTGTCCAGGCGGACTACTAGAAAACGTTCTCCATAGTATTATTGGGGGATGTCAGCCCCTAAAACGGCCAAGGAAAGGGCCCATAAGCTTCGTCTGCTTATTGAATATCACCGGAAGCGCTATCACGAAGAAGATGCCCCGGAGATAACGGATGAGGCCTATGACTCGCTCTTAAACGAGCTCGTTTCACTTGAAGAAAAATATCCGGAATTACAAACCCCGGATTCTCCTACTATAAGGATAGGAGGGAAGCCCAAAGGTTCATTCACTAAAGTAAGGCATCGGGTGCCGCAGTGGTCTTTTGATAATGTTTTTGACGAGAGCGAATTCGCGGCGTGGGAAGAAAGGAACATCCGCTTTCTTTCAAAAGAGGCAGGTATCACTAAAGATTCTCTTGAATATTGCTCCGAGCTTAAGATAGACGGGCTTAAGATCATCCTGACCTATGAAAAGGGACGACTGGTGAATGCGGCAACGCGAGGGGATGGCGTGGTGGGGGAAGACATAACCGAGAATATAAAAACCGTCCACTCTGTGCCGCTTGTTCTTTCAGCGGAGGTTGACATTATTGCTGTCGGAGAGGCCTGGCTTTCAAAAAAAGAACTGGCGCGCATAAATGCGGAGAAAGAGAAAAAAGGAGAAGAGGTTTTTGCGAACACGCGAAATGCCGCGGCCGGCTCGCTTCGCCAGCTTGATCCGAAAGTTACTGCTTCCCGGAAACTCCAGGCTTTCGTGTATGACGTAGATTTTTTTGATGCGCGGGGAGAAAAAATAAAGGATCCTGCTACCCAAGCCCAGGAGATAGCGCTTCTAAAGCGTCTTGGTTTTTTAGTGAATCCACATTTTGTTCTTTGTAAAAGCCGTGAAGATGTTTTCATAATGTATAAAGAATGGGGAGAGAAAAAGGAGGAAGAGGATTACGGGGTGGACGGTTTAGCTATCAAGGTGAACGATATCTCCCTTCAGACAGAACTCGGATACACAGCTAAATCACCGCGTTTCGGAGTGGCTTTCAAATTCCCGGCGGAGCAGGCGACCACTGTTGTTGAGGGTATTGCTCTTCAGGTGGGACGCACCGGCGTGCTCACACCCGTCGCACATCTTCGTCCTGTGCGCATTGCAGGTTCTCTTGTGTCGCGTGCCACTCTTCACAATGAAGATGAAATAAAACGCCTTGATGTGAGAGTGGGCGACACTGTGATACTTCAGAAAGCGGGCGACGTCATCCCGGATATCGTTTCAGTACTTACTGAATTACGTACTGGAAAAGAAAAACCTTTCGTATTTCCTTCCAAAGTTCCGGAATGCGGAGGCGACGGATCTATAGAGCGGATCCTTGGCCAAGCTGCCCACAGGTGCAGGCATGCTGATTCTCCGACACAGCGTCTGCGCAAATTCCAATACTTCGTTTCTAAAAAAGCATTTGACATAGACGGCTTAGGCCCGCAGATATTGAAGCTTTTCATGGAAAACAATCTGGTTTCTTCCTACGCGGATATTTTCAGTCTTAAAAAAGGCGACCTTGAAAATTTGCCTGGGCTCGGCTCTCTGTCTGCGGACAATATTATTTCTGCGATAGATGCGGCGCGCACTGTTTCTTTCGGAAGGTTCCTGACATCGCTTTCTATTCCGCATGTCGGAGAAGAAACTGCTTTGGATATTGCCTCGCACTTCAGGACTTTGGATAAATTGCGAAAGGCAAGCGTGGAAGAATTAAGCAAGATAGAAGGAGTGGGGGAGGTGGTAGGTGAATCTGTCCACAAATGGTTCCAGGATAAAGGAATCTCTGAAATGCTTGAGCGTCTTTTGCCTCATATAAACATATATGCGGAAAAAAGCGGCGCGGGAGGGAAGCTTTCCGGCAAAACCTTTGTTTTTACGGGTGCTCTGCCGACTCTTTCCCGTGATGATGCAAAAGACATGGTGCGTGCTTCTGGTGGCAAGGTGTCTTCCTCTGTTTCCCGTGCTACGGATTATGTAGTGGCAGGGGCGGACCCCGGAGATAAATATGATGAGGCAAGGCGCATAGGCACCGCAATATTGAGCGAGGAAGAGTTTATGCGGCTCCTCGGGGGTGGTAACATACGGCAATGATATCTCCCATTGATGTAAAGAAACTTTCTCTTCTCGCCAGGATAGAACTTTCTGAAGAAGAGGCGGAGCGCTTCGCAAAAGACATGAGCTCCATAATTTCTTATGTGGATGCAGTGAAGGCGGCTTCCGGCGGAAAGAAAGGAAAGAAAAGCGAGGTGCCTGAAAATTTGAATCTGAAAAATGTTCTCCGGGAGGATGGAACACCGAGGGAAAGCGGTATTTATACGGAAAAGGTGCTTCAAAACGCGCCCGCACGGCAGGGGGACTATATCGCTGTGAAGAAAGTGATAGACAGAAAATAAAAAGATGAAAGATAATCCGCATCTAACCATAAGCCAGGCCGCGCGGGCACTCCGCGAAAAAGAAATTTCCTCCGCGGAGCTTTCCCAAAAATTCCTTGATGTTATAAAAGAAAAAGATGACAGTGTTCATGCATATCTTGAAGTATTTGACGATGTGATCGCTCAGGCAAAACGGGCAGATTCTCTCCCTGAAAATATTTTGCGCGGCATTCCTATAGCAGTGAAAGACAACATGTCTATTTCTGGGAAAAAAGTTACCGCTGGCTCAAAAATACTTGAAGGGTATGTTTCTCCTTACACAGCAACAGCTATCCGGAAACTTGAGGAGAAAGGAGTAGTGTTCATCGGTCGCACTAATATGGACGAATTTGCAATGGGAAGTTCCACAGAGAATTCAGCTTACGGCCCGACCAAAAATCCTTTGGATGTTTCCCGTGTTCCAGGTGGTTCATCTGGCGGTTCGGCGGCGGCCGTGGCGGCAGGGGAAGCTATTGCCGCGCTCGGATCGGACACAGGTGGTTCCATACGTCAGCCGGCGGCTTTTTGCGGAGTGGTGGGAATGAAGCCCACATACGGCGCAGTCTCGCGATACGGCCTGCTCGCCCTCGGTTCTTCTTTAGATCAGATAGGTCCTCTTACGAATAGCGTAACGGATGCAGAAATTATTTTTGAGTGTATCAAAGGCGGCGATGTGGAAGATGGAACATCTTTTTATCCCGAGGACGGGAAAAAAGATTTTGCAAAAGTTATAGGAGTGCCGAAAGGAATAACTAACGGTCTTGAAGAAGACGTTAAAGCAAATTTTGAAAGCTCTCTTGCACGGCTCCGGGATAATGGTTTTGAAATAAAAGAAATTGAGATGCCTCACATGGCGCTTTCCCTTGCTGTGTATTACATCATCATGCCGGCTGAAGCTTCTTCAAATCTTGCTCGCTACGACGGAGTGCGTTTCGGCTTGAGTGTTCCTGCCGAGACTGTTCTTCAGGAATATTTGGAAACAAGGAAAGCCGGTTTTGGTGCCGAGGCCAAGAGGCGCATAATGCTCGGCACCTATGTGCTTTCATCTGGTTACAATGATGAATACTACGGCTCCGCTCTCGCTGCCCAAAAAGTCATCAAAGAAGAGTTCAAGAATGCTTTCGCTGAAGTTTCGACTATCGCCACTCCAACTACGCCGGGGCCTGCATTCAAGCTCGGAGAAAAAACAGGTAATCCCGTGGAGATGTATCTTGCTGATATTTTTACGGTGCCTGCGAACATTTCAGGAATACCGGCTATTTCCATTCCGTCGGGTACGGTTGAGCGCGATGGTGTTTCCCTGCCTCTAGGTTTCCAATTGATGGCGGACAATTACAGAGAAGATATACTTTTTTCGGTAGGAAAAATTTTCGCAGGCGAAGCATAATACATATATGGCAGATCCTAAGGATAAAAAAGATCCGAAAAAAGACGCTAAAAAAGAAGATACCGGAGGCGCGACCCTCGGGGAATTCACAGCGGATCTTTTGGTCTGGATATTTATTCTTTTTGTGATTTCCGCTCTCTTGGGGAGGATAGCTATTTTCTTTGGGGCAAGTTCTTTTGCAGATCTTTCTCCGCTTCGCACCTTTTCTGTATGGTTCCGTGAAAATGCATATCCGGTTATCCGCCTTCTGGCGTTCGTATTTTCAATTATTTTCATATACGGAATATATGCAACGGTGAAGCGATTAACAGTCCTCAATCGCGAGCAGAATGCGGTCTTCCGCCCCGCGGCCATTATCTCTTCGGCACCTGCTGCTAAAAATACCAAATGGGAGGAAGTTCTGAAGCATGCGGGCGGAGCCACAATGAACGACTGGAAGATAGCTATTATCACGGCGGACATAATGCTAGATGAACTTCTTACCGCCATGAGCTATCGCGGACAATCAGTGGGGGATAAGCTGAAGGCCGTGGAGCCAGCCGATTTCAATACTTTGAACGCTGCCTGGGAAGCACACAAAATGAGGAATGCCATAGCTCATGATACAGGTGCCCTGCATTTGAATCAGCACGAAGTGCGCCGTATAGTTTCTTTATACGAATCTGTTTTCAAAGAGTTTGGAGTTATTTAATTCATCACCACGAACCCGCCAAGTGCTTGGCGGGTTCGTGGTGTCTTAATCTTGTTGCGGGGCTAGGAATTGCACCTAGGCCTCAAGGTTATGAGCCTTGCGAGATACTACTTCTCCACCCCGCTATAGGGGCACACTATATCAATATGAGAGGGCCTCTTCAAGTTTCCTTTATTTTTCACCCTTAAAAAGTTATACTCTCTGGACATTTGCCGGTGTAGTTCAATGGTTAGAACGTGGGACTCATAAGCCTAAAATGGTGGTTCGATTCCACCCATCGGCACCAGGCCATCTCATGATAAAGTGTGGTGGCACAAAAAATGCGACCGTAGATCAACTGGTTAGATCGCGTCCCTGTCACGGACGAGGTTGTGGGTTCAAGTCCCATCGGTCGCGCTAAGACACTAAGCAAGAACTGATATATTTTTTGTATGGACAATTCTAATAGAGTCAAAAATGAAAACGGTGAAGTTCTGAAGGCAGGATGTGTAATTGTTGATAATGGCAAGGTTCTACTTGTAACGGGAAAAGATGGAACTATTTGGAGTTTCCCAAAGGGGCATGCCGAAAACGGAGAAACCCTGGAGCAAGCAGCATTGAGAGAAGCTATGGAGGAAACTGGGTATGAAGTAGAAATTATGAAAAGGTTGACTGATTTAACATATACAAACCAGGAGACGGGTGATCCTATAAGAGTGGCAATGTTCAAAGCGAAACCTATACGAGATACTGGGAACCAGGAAAAGGATACTCAAAGTAGGTGGTTCCCCTTAGAAGAAGCTAAAGAATTGCTTTACCATAAACCAGCCTCCCTCCTAGAGGAGATGAGCGAATAACAGTTCCAACATCGTCCACTAGTCCGCGCAAATCATGTGATGGGACTTGAGCTATGCCAAACTTTTCCTGATGCCATATATTAATTCTTCACTGTAATCTTTGCCTTTAATCAGTAGTGATTTTAAGGCGGGGATTCTATTTGCTGCATAGATATTTGCCCAGTCAGTATTTTTCTTGGTGATAAAATCCGTAAAATATTGAGCTCCAATCGCAGCATAGGTCATGCCGTTTCCGGAAAATGCCATTGCGTACAGAATATTTTCTTTTCCAAGATGACCAATGGATGGTAAACCATCAACTGGTTCTAAGATCGGCCCCGACCATTTACCGGTGATCTCATATTTAACTCCCGGTAAAATACTTTTGAGATATTTTTCTAAATTACTAAAAATCTTTTTCTTGCTGAATTTTAAAGCTGAACGGTGGTCTTCTCCTCCAATTGTTATTGTGTCATGTTCTTTATCAGGGTCTATCCTGAAATAATGATATGGATTTTCCATATCTTCATAGATTCCTTCTTTAATAGTTCCTTTGGGGATAGCGGCTGACAGAACATAACTGGTATAAAATCCTTTTTTAAAATAAAGAGAAAGAGGTTTGTTGAATGGTTCATGGGTGGCCACAATAGCGACATCGGATGTTACCGTGTGTTTGGCAACTTTTATACTCACGATATTTCCATTAGATTCTATACTTGTAGCAAGGCTTCCCTCAAAAATCACTACCCCCTTTTTAACTAACGTTTTGGCCAAGGCAGTGATGAACTTTGATGCATTGAATTTAGCCTGGTTTTTTGTTTCAATACATCCAAAATTATCAAAGCCCAATTTATCCTTTGAAATAATAAAGTTCGCGTCGATGTCTAATTTTTTCATAGCTCCCAATTCTTTTGAAAGTTTCTCAGCTTCCTGTGGTGAATTTGCATACAAGAAATTAGAGCATCTTTTAAAATCACATTCTATTTTTTCTTTTTCAATAATGCTTTCAATTAAATCTATGGCTTTTTTATGGGAATTGGCAACTAGCTTGGCTTTGTTCTGTCCGATCATATTTAGTAGATCGCTATAATGGGTATCAATCACTTGTGTAATAAAAGCCGTGGTGTATTCGGTTGCCCCAGAACCCACCTTGTTTTTCTCCAAAATAATGACTTTTTTGCCCTGTAAGGACAACAAATAAGCGGAGATAAGGCCTGTGATACCTCCGCCTATAATTGCCACATCTACCCCTAACGATTTATCTAATTTTGGGTAATCTTGCTTACTCTTATCAGCCATGGATGTATGATGTAGGACGAAAGAAAAGCCCCCTTCATACGTAATTACTAGTGTACTCATTAATCAAACAACATGGCTGAAAACAATTCAAGTGCGACCACGGTCTTAATAGCGGTAGTCATAATCGTTATTATTGCGGTGGCTTTCTACTTTGGCTTCGTCAGGGGGAATGTAGGAGGAGGGGATAATGGTGACATCAATGTGGAGCTTAATACGCCGGGAGGAAGCAATGAGGGTGAAGGTGGCGGAACCATAGAATACTAGTTTAAGTTTATCGTGAATAAGGAAAACACCCAGACTTAAGGTCTGGGTGTTTTCTAATGCATTGAAAAAGAGGGCCTTACAAAGTAGGATTATACGGTTCGTTAAGCCAATGTAGCTCAGTTGGTAGAGCACCCCCATGGTAAGGGGGAGGTCACCGGTTCAACCCCGGTCATTGGCTCCAGTGCCACCCTAGCTCAGTTGGTAGAGCACCACTTTCGTAAAGTGGGGGTCCGGAGTTCGATTCTCCGGGGTGGCTCCTGAAGCATGAATAAAGAAGAAATACATAAAAAAATTTCCGAAATTGAGGTGCAAATGAACGCTCCTGATTTTTGGTCGGATAAGGAAAAAGCCCAGGCAGTTATAAAAGAGTACGAGAAGCTAAAAGATCAAAAAGATGGGGGAGGCGAATATGATAAAGGAAATGCCGTGATGACTATCTTCGCTGGGGCAGGCGGAGATGACGCGGAAGATTTTTCAAGGATGCTCTTGGAAATGTATATGAAATATTTTGATAAGCGTGGCTGGTCGTACTCTTTTCTTCATGAAAATAAAAATGACCACGGCGGATACAGGAACATCACTATGGAGATTGACGGTAAATCAGCATATGGAACACTCAAAAACGAATCCGGAGTGCATCGTTTGGTGAGAGTCTCTCCTTTCAGCTCAAAAAAATTGAGGCATACATCTTTTTGTCTGGTGGAGGTTATTCCGAAGTTTGAAAAAACGAGTGAATTTCAGATACCTGAAGATGAATTGAGAGTGGAGTTCGCACGTGCGGGCGGCCCCGGCGGGCAGAATGTGAACAAGCGCGAAACAGCTGTGCGTATAGTGCACGAACCAACTAACCTCTCTGTACATGTTTCAACAGAGCGTTCACAGGCGCAGAACCGCGAGAAAGCCCTAGCTTTGCTTTCAGCAAAGCTTTACAAATTACGTGAAGAAGAGAGAGTGGCCAAGGAAAAAGGTATGTATATTTCCAAAACCACCCAAATAGAGTGGGGGAACCAGATACGGTCGTATGTTTTGCACCCATACCAGATGGTGAAAGACCACCGTACCGATGTGGAAACCCGCGATATCAAAGCAGTAATGGAAGGCGATATAGAGCCATTTTTGGAAGCTGAAAAAAATCTGGAGTAATGTGTTAAAATGGCGGCTGCTCTGATTTTTCTATGATCTATTTTGACAAAGTAACAAAGGAATACCCGGACAGCTCGATTGCCCTTAGTGACGTTTCTTTCACTGTTGAGCCGACGGAATTTCTCTCCGTAGTAGGTCATTCGGGTGCCGGGAAAACCACACTCATCAAAATGCTTTTGGCTGAGGACAGTCCGACCGAAGGAAAAGTTTTTTACGGTTCTCAGGATGTGCACTCTCTTTCTAAAAAAGAATTAAACGAGTATCGTCGCAAGGTGGGTGTGGTCTTCCAGGATTTCCGCCTTTTGCCATATAAAAATGTGTATGAGAACATCGCTTTTTCAATGGAAGCGGCCGGTCGCACTGATGAGGAGATAGAAGCAGATGTGCCGCACGTTTTGGAACTGGTGGACCTCGGCAATAAGATTTGGAATTTCCCTGGTGAGCTTTCCGGAGGGGAAAAGCAAAGAGTTGCCATTGCGCGGGCTATTGTGAACCACCCAGACATAGTGGTGGCGGACGAGCCAACAGGGAACCTTGACCCGGTCAACACTTACGAGATAGTGCAGATACTGAAGAAGATAAACGACCTCGGCACCACGGTTATCCTGACTACCCACAACAAAGGAGTGATAGATTCCCTGGGTAAAAGGGTTATCACCATGGAAAACGGAAGCATTGTGCGCGATGATAAGAGTGGGCGATATGTCCTATAAAATCTAAATGCCAACACTTTCCACAAACACCAAAAGAATTTTCAAAACCGGCTTCTTTAATTTCTGGAGGAACGGTTTTGTGTCTCTTTCTTCTATCGTGGTGATGATAGCTACTCTTTCCGTTATAGGCGGGCTTATTTTCCTTTCTTCAGTTTTAAATACCACTCTGACGGCCATAAGAAATAAAGTGGACGTGAATGTTTACTTTGTTACCACTGCCCCGGAGAATGACATCCTCTCGCTACAAAAAACTATTGAAACCCTTCCGGAAGTTTCTTCCGTTACCTACACTTCGCGTGAGGAAGCTTTGATAGAATTCAAAATTGCTCACGCGAACGACGAAGTGACTCTGCAGGCGCTCGAAGAGCTAGGAGAGAATCCTCTGGGGGCAGCGCTCAATATCAAAGCCAAAGATCCTTCACAATATGAAAATATTGCAAAATTCCTGACAGCTCAGGGGGCCCTTTCGGCGGGGGATAATTCCATAATAGACAAAGTAAGCTACCTCCAGAATAAAACCGCCATAGACCGCCTTTCGCGCATTATTGACACGGCAGACAGGGTGGGGCTTATTGTTATTATCACCCTTGCTCTTATGTCTGTTCTTATCACCTTTAACACCATTCGCCTGGCCATATTCATTTCCAAAGACGAGATAGCGGTGATGCGCCTTGTGGGGGCCACTGCGGGCTACATTCGGGGGCCTTTCGTGGTTGCGGGCATCATATACGGCATAAGTGCCGCACTCGTTACTCTTTTCCTGCTTTTCCCCATTACTTACTGGCTGGGAAGTGCCACTGAGAATTTCTTCATCGGGCTAAACATCTTCCATTACTATCTGGACAATTTCGGGCAGTTCTTCTTTATCCTTGCAGGAGCAGGCGCTTTTATAGGGGCGGTGTCAAGCTTTTTTGCAACCAGAAAATACCTTAAAGTATAGAACGTGGCTAAACACAGGAAATATATCTTTGTCGTCGGAGGGGTGATGTCAGGAGTCGGCAAAGGTGTAGCTTCCTCCTCCATCGGGCTTCTTTTGAGATCAAAAGGTTTAAGAGTAACGGCTATAAAAATAGATCCGTACATAAACGTGGATGCGGGCACCATGAACCCCACTGAACACGGAGAAGTTTTCGTTTTGGACGACGGAGATGAAACGGATCAGGACATGGGGAACTATGAGAGATTTTTGGATGAGTCTCTTACGCGTGACAACTATATGACAACCGGCCGTGTGTATCAGGAAGTCATTCGCAAGGAACGCAATTTGGAATACAAAGGAAAGAATGTGGAGGTGGTGCCGGACGTGCCACTTGAAATAATAGGCAGGATAAAGCGCGCCGCCTCCAAAGCGAAGGCGGATGTAACTCTCATTGAGATAGGCGGTACTGTCGGCGAATACCAGAACGTGCTTTTCGTGGAGGCGGCGCGCATGATGAAAATAGAATCTCCCGATGATGTGGCTTTCGTTATGGTTTCTTATCTTCCTATTCCTTCAAAAATAGGTGAGATGAAAACCAAGCCCACCCAGCACGCCGTGCGGACACTCAACAACGCCGGCGTGCAGGCGGATATCATCATTGCGCGAAGCGAAGCTTCGCTTGACGATAAAAGAAAGGAAAAACTCGCTCTTTTCTGCAACATACCTGCCGAGCGCATCATTTCAGCGCCCGATGTAACGAGCATTTACGATGTTCCTATCAATTTTGAAAAAGCCGGATTGGGCCGGGTTTTAATGAAAGTGCTCCGTATTCCTGGTCAGCATAAAAGCGATCTTAGGCGCTGGAGTGCTTTTGTGAAGAAATCCAAGAACGGTCTAAAACCCGTAAAGATAGCGGTGGTTGGAAAATATTTTGATTCAGGCGCTTTCACACTTTCGGATGTCTACATTTCCGTTCTTGAAGCTCTAAAATTCTCGGCATACGCGAGCAATGCGCACCTTGATCTTCACTACATAAACTCAAAAGATTTTGAGAACGGCAAACATAATGTTTCAATTCTTAAAAAATACGACGGTATTCTGGTGCCGGGTGGTTTCGGTGAAAAAGGTGTAGAGGGCATCATCAAAGCTATTGAATTTGCCCGCAAGAAGAAAGTCCCTTATTTCGGATTGTGCTACGGTATGCAGCTTGCAGTAGTGGAGTATGCACGGCATGTTCTCAAATATAAGGATGCCAATACGACTGAGATAGATCCTCATACCCACCACCCGGTGATAGACGTGATGCATGAGCAGAAGGAGCTAATAGCCAATTCACGCCTTGGCGGCACTATGCGCCTCGGAAGCTATAAAGCGAAGCTTAAGCCGGGAACCATTGCTGCCAAAGCATATGGAGAAAAGATAATCTCAGAGCGTCATCGCCATCGATATGAGGTGAATCCGGAGTACGTGGATAAATTTGAAAATGCAGGGCTTATTTTTTCAGGAAAATCTCCTGACGAAAAACTTTGTGAAATTGCCGAACTGCCAGTGTCCGAACATCCATTTTTCGTGGGCACACAATTCCACCCTGAATTTCTTGCCCGCCCCCTAACACCCCATCCGCTTTTCACAGCATTCATAAAAGCGGCAGTAAAGAACCGAAGATAAATAACCGAAGATAAAGAAGTGATAAAGTAGAGCTTCAATGTTTTCAATCTTCAAAAAAGTTTGGGTTATATATAAGCCGTTCAGAAGAGTTATTGCTCTCATATTATTTTTTATTGTTTTAAGCACTTCCCTGGGTTTGGTATGGCCGTATGTCTACGGTAAAACCATCGATGCAGTCATCTCTTCAGATGGACTAAGTAACGTTTTTCGGCTCTTGCTTATCGTTTTAGGTGTAATGCTTGCGCAAAATGTGGTAGGTACTATCCAGGCCAAAATAGAGCTTGATAATTTTGATTATTCCGCACCTGCTTTCGGGCGCAAGCTGACTATTAAAAAACTTCTGTCTCTTTCTGTGGGTCAGCACAGAAATGAGCACTCGGGTCTTACCCAAAGCGTGGTTATGGATGGCCAAGGTGCCATACGTGAGCTTCTGGAAATGCTCATGTATCAGTTCTTTCCCTTCGTAATAAGAGTACCTTTGGCACTTGCCGCTCTCTTCTTTTTTTCATGGCACATAGGGCTCATTGCTCTCGCCGGCCTCTCCATTCACTTTTTGGTTTCCTTTTTAGTTAACAAAAAGTTCCTTCCATCGGTGAAAAAAGAAAGGGACATGGCGCAAGAGCTCGGAAAAAAGCAGTCCGAAGTATTAAGGAACGCTCCACTCGTGATCATCAACTCCTCTGAAACGTATATGGAGGAATTTCTTGATAGTGAAATAAAAAAGAAAGATGATTTTGCAAAAAGCATATGGGGAAGATATCTTTACACTAGTTACTTTTTCCGTCCTGTAATTGCTAACGTATCCATGATCGTATGTATTGCTGTGGCCGCTTTTTTTGTTTCGCGCGGTGAAATGATGACGGGCCAGGTCGTTACCGTTCTGTTGTGGGCGGATAGTGTGTTTACCGGGCTCGGTTTCATAAACAGAATGCATAGGCACTTGATGTTTGCTGCAGAGAGGGCCAGAAAGTATTTCAGCATTCTTGATCTGTCATCTGATGTGCCTATTTCGAAAGATACTGTCAAGCCGTCAGATATAAAGGGAGAAATATCTTTTGAATCAGTCTCATTTGTTTATCCGAAAAAGAAAATAATAGAAGATGACAAAGATACTGCTAAACCCAAGACTTTAGAGAATGACAAAAAAAGACCAGAGGCCTTGCATGATGTTTCCTTGGAGATAAAACAAAATGAGCATGTGGCATTTGTTGGGGCATCAGGAGCTGGAAAATCCACGATGATACTTCTGCTTTTGCGGGGGAGCGACCCTCAAACGGGTGTAATACGTATTGACGGTATAGATCTAAAAGAAATTGATCTCCAGTGGTACCGCAGACATATCGGAGTAGTAGAACAGCACATTGCTCTTTTTGACGATACTATCCGCAGAAATATTTCTTTCGGAATGAAAGACGGACGACTTCTCTCGGACGACGAGCTTGAGATCCTAGCGAAGGTAGCACGTATTGATGAATTCAAGGATAAACTTGTGGATGGTTGGGATACATTGATAGGCGAGAATGGTATTAAACTATCGGGTGGCCAGCGCCAGCGCGTGGGAATTGCCCGGGCGCTCGCAAAGGATCCGGCGATACTTATATTGGATGAGGCCACTTCAAGCCTAGATGCGAAGAACGAAGCACTCATAAGGGATGCTCTCAAGGACGCCTCCAAAGGCCGCACTACCATCACTGTCGCTCACCGTCTTTCCACGATCAAGGATGCTGATAGGATCTTTGTGTTTGATAAGGGGACAGTGGTGGGCGTCGGGAAACACAACGAGCTGCTTAAAACATCACCCGTGTATGCGGATCTTGTTTCCCATCAGACTGTGCTTCTATAAAATATATGCCAGATATCAAAAAATTACTTTCTTTTGCGGAACTCATAAATGAACTGCGCCTGGTAAAGCGGGTAGTGTATGTAAATGGGGAAGATAGGATGGAGAATGACACCGAGCATAGTTATTCTCTCGCAATGCTTGCGTGGTATATAGTGAGCGTCAACAAACTAGATCTTGATATAGAAAAAGTTATGAAGTATGCACTCGCTCACGATTTAGTGGAGGCATATGCAGGAGATGTACATTTTTATGCAGATACGGAGAAGATATCTAAAAAGAAAGATAACGAGAGGGCTGCTTTGGAAAAGATTATAAATAAATTTCCGGAGTTCACTGATCTTCATGGGTTGATACACAATTATGAAAGCAGGGAAGATGAGGAAAGTAAATTCGTATACGCTTTGGATAAAATGCAGCCGGCTTTGAATATTTATCTTGATGGCGGCAGAACATGGAGAGCGGACAATGTGACCCTTTCAATGCTTCACGAATACAAAGACGAAAAAATCGCACTCTCTCCCGAAGTCAAAAAATACTGGGATCAGCTTATTGAGATCCTGACCTGTGAAGAAAAGAAGCTTTTTGGCGATTCCGGCCCTCAATAAAGCTGTTTTTTCCACTAATTACTTGACAAATCACCTCTGTGGGTATATAATAAAGGATTAGAGCACTTAAAAAGCGGTTTTACCTTCTCCTGGAGCTTGGGATATGGGCCTCATTGGACGGACTGCATGCTTCAAAGTCTGCGAGGACGGCGGGCTTTACGGTTTAGTCGTCTTGGCTGACGGGTCTGTTTTGCCTCATCGGATCATGAGTAAAACATCCGGGGTAATGTTCTCCGATATCTTGTGCGAGGAAGGGGTGATTACCGAGGACGAGGCCGAAGCCATTGACGACCAGATCGCAAATTCTGGCCTCCCCGAAACTGCTGTGGACCCTCCCACTGCTCTCGCGATTTTTTTCGTTGTTCCCGGACTCACAGAAGAAGTGGCAAAGCAGAGAGATTTCCAGCGGCAAGTCGGAAATAACTGAACTTTCAAAGCCCGCTAGCGTACGCTAGCGGGCTTCGTGTTTTTATACTTGAATAAGACTCTTGTTTGAAGTATCGTTTCTCTGTGCTAAAGCCCGTGTAATTGCCAGATCGTCTAAAGGTAGGACGTCGCTCTCTGAAAGCGAAAATTTTGGTTCGATTCCAAGTCCGGCAACCAAGTCGAGCGTAGTTTATATCGCTCAAGAAGCTTCGATACAGAGTATTT